>JAAZIZ010000320.1 GCA_012800565.1 Lentisphaerota bacterium | reverse complement strand
CCTGGATTCCCGCCAACGCATAACGAGATGACGCTGTAATCCCAGTTTTTTCACCTGGATTTCGCAAGAATCCGGGCTTTTTTGTTGCGCATTCATCGTTATGTGTTATATTATGGATACATAACGATAGCAGGAGGCTGCAATGGGCATCATTCATCAGAAAGACAGGCGTTCCGGCATCACCTACGCATACGAATCCATTTCCTACTGGGACAAGGAGAAGCATCAGTCGCGGGCTCACAGGAGGCTGATCGGCCGTGTTTCAGAATCCGGAGAGGTCGTTCCAACGGACGGACGGTGCAGCAGAAAACCAGATGCCGTCAAGAGAACGCGCAGGCGGGGCCCCGTCCCCGTGACGCAGGTTCAGCGCTCATTCTACGGCGCGACGTGGCTTCTGGACCAGATCGGTGAGAAACTGGGCATAGTCGGCGACTTGCGAGCCTGCTTTCCGGACGACTACCGCAGGCTGCTGTCCATCGTCTATTACCTCATTCTGGGCGGCAACCGCGCGATGATGTACTTCAAGTACTGGGCGCTCAACCATATGCATCCCTGCGGCGAGGACATTTCCTCACAGGACAGCAGCAGGCTGTTCGCGTCGATATCGGAGGAATCCGTCCGCTCGTTTGCCCGCCTCCAGGGGAGGCGCCGTCTTGAAAGGGAATACTGGGCGTATGACTCGACGAGCATATCAAGCTACTCGGAGACGCTGAAGCAGGTCAAATACGGAAAAAACAAGGAGTCGGACCGCCTGCCGCAGATCAACCTCCTCCTGCTGTTCGGCGAGAAATCAGGGCTGCCCTTCTATTACCGCAAGCTGTCGGGAAACATCCCCGACGTGAAGACGGTGAACACCCTTGTGAAGGAGCTGGACATCCTCGGATATGGGAAGGTCAAATTCGTCATGGACAGGGGCTTCTACAGCAAGGCGAACATAGACCAGCTCTACCGGCATCACCACAAGTTCATCGTCGCCGTCGGCACGGGGCTTTCATTTGTGAGGAAGCGCATTGCCGAAGTAAGGGAAAGCATCCGCGACTACGGAAGCCATGACTCCCGATACGGCATTGGATGCGATTCGCAGACAATGGAATGGGAGTACACCCAGGAACGCCCGTACAAGAAGGACGTCATTTCGGGGAGCAGGCGGATGTATCTGCATGTCTACTACAGCGTCCAGAAGGCCGCGGACGAGGAGCTTGAACTGAATGCACGCCTGGACGGGCTGCGCGAGGAACTGCTTTCAGGGCGCCGTGTCGACAGGCATGAGAAGGCGTACGGGCAGTTCTTCGAGGTCCGCGAGACGCCGAAGCGTGGAATCACGGTGAAAATCAAGGAGGACGCCGTCCGCGAGGCAAGGCAGCTGCATGGCTTCTTCGCGCTGGTCAGCAACGAGGTCAAGGACCCGATTGAGGCGCTGGGCACATACAGGGGAAAGGACATCGTGGAGAAGGCCTTCGGAAACCTCAAGGAACGGCTGAACTGCAGGAGGCTCCTGGCATCCTCGGAGGAATCCCTGAACGGCAAGCTGTTCGTCGAGTTCGTCGCGCTGATATACCTGGCATACATCAACAGGAAGATGCAGGAACAGGGACTGTACAAGGAGTATACGATGGAAGAACTGCTGCTGGAGCTGGAATCCATCCAAAGCGTCTGCGAGCCCGGACGGGCGCCGATTGTCTGCGAGGTCCTGGAGAAGCAGCGCAACCTTTACGCGGCATTGGACGTTGTGCCGCCGCGATGACACTCCTCGTTATGCGTTGGCGGGAATCCAGGATTCATATAAAAATTCAACACAAGACTCAACTGCCGCAGATTGGACCGGCAGGTCGTAGCAACTGCTTTACTTCGAGCACGCCCAAGAGCCGGCAGCAGCATGGCTGCCAAGATGGCAATGATCGCAATCACGACCAGCAGTTCAATCAATGTAAAACCAAAGTACCCGCAACCGACGCTCTTTCCCCTCGTACTCGTTGTCATCATCCATGATGCTCCTTTATGTATGAATTGTCCGCCTGCCTCCCCGCGTATCCATCAACCACAGAACAGGATATATTTTGACACTGACACTCAAGTATTTTCGAAAAATGTCTGAAAGTTGCATTGTTCCCGAGTATGTGTATGTTATTATTAAGTCCATTTCAGTAACAAGGAAATGTCATTTTTTTGAAATAAAATGTATAATTCTAACATCAAGGTCAATCAGTCGCCGATCCGTCTGCACAGCTGGAATTATGTTGCTCTTGCCAACTGGCATTGGGCGCAGAAACAGGTGCCGACTTCCTTCTGGCGCTGCTATCTGAATGACCAGGCCGGTGCCTTGCTTCGGCATGGTGTGAAGGCAATTCCCATGTCTCCGCAAAAGGTATATATAATCGCCCCGGGTACATCATTCAGCTGCCATTCCACGCAGGCATTCCACCAGCTATACTTCCATTTTACCGTAGAATGGTCAAACATCCCTGTCAGGAATCATATTTTTGCACTGCCGGTCTGGGAGGAAGCCGCCAAGTTGTTACAAGACCTTGCGCATCAGCAAAAACAGGACTATCGACGTGATTTGCTGGCAGCACTTGGATTTTTGCATACTGCATTATCCAAACTGCCGCCCAGTACGTTTCTGAATGTCGAAGAATTGGACCCCAGGCTCCGCTCCATTCTCAAGTCAATGAATTATACTATGATTGGCCACCTCAACAACCGCCAGCTTGCCAAACGAGCCGGCATGAGTGAAAATGGTTTCATCAGGTTGTTCTCAAAAACGTTCCATAAATCTCCGCAACAATACTACCGTGAACAACGCATCGAAAGAGCCTGTCACATGTTGCGCTGTTCTGCAGACAGCATCGAGGCCATTGCCGCAGAATCGGGTTTTGCCGACCGATACCACTTTTCCCGGGTCTTCCGGCAAATCACCGGCACAACCCCCGCAAAATACCGACGTAATTCCCACACCGACAGCGAAATCACTGACAATCCATAACCTATTTTTTTAACAACTTCTCCGACGGATCGGACGGATCGCTTGTCCTTTTCATTCTCGTCCATAAAGAATCTTTCCCAAGGGCCATTTTCAGCTTGATAAACCGATAATACTGCATTAACTTGATTATATTATCACCTGAATCT
>JAAZIZ010000319.1 GCA_012800565.1 Lentisphaerota bacterium | reverse complement strand
TTACAAGCCTAGCAGCTTAACAGTGCAACCTCTCCAAGGCGACACGATACCTTACGCCCGGAAAACTTTTTTGCAAACCGGGCAGGCGAGAAAAAGAAAATATCAATTTCTGATTCTTTGGGACTGGGCTTTGCGGCAAATGCGCACTGGTGGTTATCAAAACCTGAAACTGGCATTACATTATAGGCACGCAACATTTTCCCCAGACTGAACTTTTTTCATGAGCACAAGAGTTAATTTAAGTGAAGCTCAGCGTCGGCAGGCGCGTCGTAATGCGACCATCTCGGCTTTATACGGCTGCATTGCGGAATTGATGCTGGACAGCAGCGCGGTGGTGATCACCTATCTGATGCTGCTGGGGGGCGACAGCACTTTCTCGCTGCTCTCGACCAGCGTGGGCAGCATCGCCTATATGCTGCTGCTGATTCCCATGGCCAGGATCAATAACTTTCTGGGGCTGAAACTCTCCGTCCGGATCGCCTGCACCATTGGCATGCTGTCGTTTCTGAGCATGGCCCTGGCGCCTTCGCTGTTTGGCGATTATGCCAAGTATGTGGTTCTGGCGGGGGCTTTCGGCTACGGTCTGACCAAGCCGCTGTACCTGAATGCCTGGTATCCGCTCCTGGATGGCTTCCTGCGCCCGGCGGAACGGGGCAGTTTTTTCGGCACCATGCGCTTTCTGTACATGCTGCTGAACGCGTTCCTGATCATGGGCATCGGGCTGATTATCGGCCGGGAGCCGCCGATCTGGCTGATGCAGATCATCCTCGGCCTGGCCGGCTTGACCATCATGGGGCGTGATTACTACATACAGAAGCTGCCGGAAGAAAACCGGCCGCCGCAACGCTACGAATTGCTCAAATCGCTGCGCGCCGCGATCAAGAACGGCCCGCTGACCGGTTTTTCCCTCTACATTTGCTTTGTCTCACTGGGCAATGCCCTGCTGGTGCCGCTGGGCTACATCTACCTGAAGTCCCATCTTGAGGTCGGCCACAACAGCGTAGTCATAATTTCCGGCCTGACCATGCTGGGGTCCATCGTGGGTTACCTGATTTCCAGCCGGGTACTGCAGATACTGGGCACCAAGTGGGTGCTGATCGCCTGTCATTGCAGCTTCATACTGCTGGCTTTCGGCTGCTTCGCCTGCGGCAAGGAAACCCCTTACGCAGCGCAGCTGATCACCATTCTGCTGATGCTGCACGGCCTGATCAATGCCTGCTTCTCGGTCTGCAATTCTTCCGAACTGATGGCTCTGTCCCGCCCCGGCAACAAGATCATGACCTCGGCTTTCTATAACACCTGTGTGCAGACCGGCATTTCGGTCAGCCGCGGCGGCTGCTCCCTGATTCTGGGCAGCGGCATGCTGGCGGCCAGCTGGCCCCTGGGCACGCGCGAGATCAGCAGTTTCCAGACCCTGTTCCTCCTGGCCGGCCTGGCCTTGGTCCTGGGTCTGCTGATGCTGATGCTGATTCCGGCAGTAGTCCCTAACCGTGAGGACTATTACGAATCCAGATAAAACAACCGTCCAAACCCGAACAAACAGGAGCGAGCGAAGATGGAAAACCAACGTAATCAGGTATTCAAATGCAAGAAATGCGGCTTGATGGTTGAGGTACTGCACAGCGGCGCCAACCCGCAATGCTGCGGTGAAGACATGCAGCTGATGGTAATCAACACTGTGGATGCGTCCAAGGAGAAGCATGTGCCGGTGTTGAGTTCCACTGCCCTGGGGACTCTGGTCGAAGTGGGTTCGACCGAGCATCCCATGACCGCAGAGCATTACATCGAATGGATTGAAGTGCTGAACGGCGACTACGTGAACCGGCTGTATCTGTCCCCCGGACAGCTGCCGCGGGCCGAATTCTATGTGCACCGCCAGCCCGGCCTGATCGTCCGCGCCTACTGCAACCTGCACGGCCTGTGGCAGGCCTGAACCGCAAATCACCCCCCCAAACCGCGGGATGCAACCACCAGGAATGAACAACGCCATGGAAGCTACACCTCCAGTTGAAGAGCGGCCAAGCGCAGAAGGCATTTTGCGCCGGGCGGCAGAAGTGATTGACATTGAGATAGCCGGCCTACAGGCTTTGCGCCAGGACTTGGGGGAGGAATTCGTGCAGCTGGTCCAGGACTGTCTGGCGACCATCCGGCGGGACGGCAAGCTGGTGCTGTGCGGGATCGGCAAGAGCGGTCATATCAGCAAGAAGATCGCGGCGACCCTGGCCAGCACTGGCTCACGGGCGGTGTTTATGCATCCGGTCGAGGCCATGCACGGTGATCTGGGGGTGCTCTCGCCCCTGGACCTGCTGCTGGCGGTGAGTTACAGCGGCGAGACTGATGAGCTGCTCGCGGTGCTCCCGGCAGTCAAGCGCCTGGGGGTGCCGATAGTGGCGATCACCGGCGGAGTCGATTCGCGTCTGGCCGCCTGGGCGGATTTATGCGTGCCGATGCCGGTCCCGAAAGAGGCCTGCCCGTTCAATCTGGCTCCGACCACTACCACCACCGCTTTAGCGGCGCTGGGTGATGCTCTGGCGATGGTACTGCTCGACTGTCGGCGTTTCGGGTTGAATGATTACGCGAAGTTGCATCCGGCCGGGGCAATCGGCCGCAGCATCACTCTGACCGTAAAGGATTTCATGCGCACGGGCGAGCAGGCGCCCCGGGTGCGCCCAGGTACCCGGGTGCGCGAGGCCCTGCTGGCCATGACCGCAGCCCGCAGCGGCGCAGTGGCCATCGTCGATGACCAGGAACTGCTGCTGGGAATTTTTACCGACGGCGACTTCCGCCGCCGCATCACTGCCGGCAGCGGAGAGGTACTCGAAGCCCGCATTGAGGAAGTCATGACCGCCAAGCCTATCTGCATCGAACAGGACCGCCTGGGGGTGGAAATCCTGAAGCTGCTGGAAGAACGCAAAATTGACGATATCCTGGTGGTGGATGAAAAAGGACGCTTCACCGGCCTGGTCGATATCCAGGACTTGCCGAAGTTCAAGATGATGTAAAGGCGGGGCGCTGCCCTGGGCTATGTCACGCACCGTTGGGGCTTGCGTTGCCTTGCCAGTCCCCGTCGCAACCAAATTTCTCGCAAAGCAACACGAACATGGCGCAAGGGCACCAGTCCCCGTCGCAACCAAATTTCTCGCGAAGCAACATAAATACGGCGTAAGGGCATTTGGAGTGCGGCAGCTTGCTGCCGCTTTCCCTGCGGAAGCTTGCTTCCGCAGCCTTGTCCCCGGAGGATTTCCGCCCTCGGGTTCAGGCACTGCCCTGGTATGTCGCGCCCCGTTGCAGCCTTTTTTAAGGGTCAATTGATTAGACACAAATTTTTCCGCCATCCCGGCAGGTTACTTGAACCGGAAGTCAAGCTTGAAGCCATACAGCCATGGAACGGCTGCGGATACCCCCTC
>JAAZIZ010000318.1 GCA_012800565.1 Lentisphaerota bacterium | reverse complement strand
ATGCTGGTGCTGATGCTGCCATTGCTGGCCGGCATTGTCTTCGCCAAAATTCGCGACAATTTCAATAACATCTATATCCTGACCAACCTGCAGGAAGACGGCCTGCTGATGGCCAATGATTTGGGGCGTAAGCTGTTCTCTTCGGTGCAATGGCTGATCCCTTACGCCCTCCAGATCGCTTTGTTTCCATTCCTGTGCGAGCTGGTCAGCCAGAAAGAACGAGAGAAGCTGGGTCAGGTGCTGGGCGGGTCCTGCCGTATGCTGCTGGCTGTCTTCGTGCCTGCGGCAGTCTGCCTGGCTATTCTGGCGATGCCGATCTCCATCGGCATCTTCCTGGGCGGGAAGACCGGGGTCGAAATCGCGTCCTGGGCCGGTATCTCCACTGCCTGCTATACCTTGGTCTTGCCGGCGGCAGCAGTGGAATGCGTGCTGATGCAGGGTTTTTTTGCCAAACAGCAGACGGTCGCAGTCACGACCATCGGGGTGCTTACCTCAATGATCAGCATCGCTATCAGCTATGTGCTGATTGTGCATTTTCCGGGTGGGGCAGTACAGTCCCTGATGGTGGTGGCCCTGGGATTCGTATTCTCACGCTGCCTGAAATCGCTGGCGCTGGCCTGGTATCTGCAACGCAGCACGCCGATGTTCCACAGCAGGCAGATGCTGTCTTTCGGCGCCAAAATCATCCTGCTGACTGCATTGACCGCCGCGTTGACCTGGGCTGGCTCGGCGGCCATGAACAGAATCCTGCCTGACGGTATCACTGCCGCACTGAAAGCGTTACAGGATGGCACCATGCCTCTGCCACCGATCAGCCGCCTGAGAATCCTGCTGCGCCTGACCGTGGCCGGCAGTTGCGGCGCCCTGGGCTTTTTGCTCGGGGCCTGGCTGTTCCGGGTCCAGGAAGCCAAGCAGATGTTCCTCTATGCCTGGCAGAAAATCGTCAACCGAAAACCAAAAACCGCACAGGAGGTATAAATGGGAGTGATGGAGGCCCTTAAATTCTTCGTCGCTTTTACTCTGCGACTGTTTTTCCTGCTTACGCCCTTTTTTGCCCTGAGCAGCTTTCTGGCCATGACCAGCAATGAGGAGAGCCGGGAGGAGAAGCGCCGCCTGGCCGTCAGTGTGACGGTCAGCGCCACTGTGGTCTGCATCAGTATTTTCCTGTTCGGCAATTGGATTATGGCTATCTTTGGCATTACGGTCGCGGCTTTCCGCGCCGGTTCGGGGCTGCTGCTGATGCTCTCGGCCGTTTCGCTGGTCTATGGCACGGCCCAGAAAAAACTTGAGCCCGGGGTGAAGCTGCAGGACCTGGCTACCGTACCCCTGGCAGTACCTATCACGGCCGGTCCGGCGACCTTAGGTGCGCTGATGGTGAGCGGGATGGATACCAATGGCTGGGTGCTGAAAAGCCTCTGCGTGGCCGGGATCATCTGCGGCACCGCCGCCGTTGGTGTGATGCTCTATTTTTCCGACCTTATCGAAGATGTGCTGGGCAAATCCAAAATTGCGATTCTCAGCAAGGTTACCGGGCTGATTCTGAGCGCCATTGCGGCGCAGATGCTGGTGGCCGGGGTCCGGGAACTCTTTTATTCTCCTTAACCCTGGCAGGACTGTGGCGAACCAATCTTATCTGAAGCGTATCAACCGGCAGCGCATCCTGCTGGCGGTCCGGGAATCCGGGCCACTGTCGCGCTCGGCCATCGCGGACCTGCTGGCTCTGGACCGCAAAAGCATGACCAATCTGGCCAACGAGCTGATTGCCGAAGGCTGGCTCTGTGAGACCGGCGTGGACTACAGCTCCCGCGGCCGTCCCGGCACGTTGCTGGACCTGGACCGGACGCAGCATCTGTTCCTGGGTCTGCACCTCTCCGAAAACCAGGCCAGTGGCGTGCTGCTGAACCTCTCGGGCGAGATTCTGGGCCGGCAGGAGCGCCCCTACGCCCCGGTGGCATTCCTGAAGGACATCCGGGCTGTACTGCAGGAGGTATATCTGCCCCTGCTGCGCCTGGCTGGCGGGAAACTCCATGCCATCGGCCTGGTACTGCCAGGAATACTGGATTTTGCCAGCGCGACCGTGCAACGCTCTGTCAACATCCCGGTCCTGGACGGGGTGGAATTGCGGCGGCTGCTCCCCCGGGAACTGCCGTCAGAACTGTATTTTGAGGAGAGTTCCCGGGCCAAGGCTCTGGCTGAACTGTGGTTCGGTCAAGGTCAGGGGCGCAGTTCTTTTGTCTGCGTCGATCTGGGTATCGGCATCGGCGCGGGAATCATCTTGGAAAAACACCTGCAGGGCGGACCTTATGCAGGAGAAATAGGACATGTGATTATTCAGCCGGAAGGGCGGCAATGCGCCTGCGGACACCGCGGCTGCCTGGAGGCATATATCTCGGAAAGCATCCTCTGCCGCGAGCTGAGCCAGGCACTGCAGCAGCCAATCGCAACCCTGGACGAGGTCGGCGCATTGAATCCAGCCGCAGAAGCGGTCCTCGCCCAGGCCGGAAGGGCGCTGGGCCTGGGCCTGGCGACCATCGTGAATATCCTCTGCCCCCCGCTGGTGATCCTGCATGGGTCGTTGCTGCGCTTCGCCCAGCAGATTTTCCCGGCGATGGAAGACAGCCTGGCGACGGCGGCGCTGCCATCCTGCCGCAGCCGGGTCGAAGTCCGGGTCTCCAGCTTTGGTGCGGAAGCCGCAGCGCTGGGCGCGGCGGCGGTACCGTTGGGGCGGGTCTTCCTGGGCTGAGGATGCCCTAATAATTATAGAATTGCAGGTCGCCCGCCAAAGTTATTTTTGGATTCGGGCAGGTATTTTCCACCAGATGCACTGGCATCCCGGAGTGTTCCAGGAGCTGTGCCTCGTCGGTGGCGCTCAGGCTCTGGTCCGCGGTGTGATATGCCTGCAGCAGCAGTTCCCGGGCGAAGACCTGCGGGGTCTCGGTGCCCCACAGCTGGCGCCTATCCAGAGTGTGGCTGACCAGATTATCTTCCCGGACTACTTTAATGGTGTCGGCCATACGATGGGCAGCGACTCCGCTGCCGTATCGCTGGGCTGATGCCAGACAGCGCAGCAGCAGTTCAGCGCTGCTGAAAGGCCGGGCCGCATCCTGGATGGCGATGTACCCGCAGCTTTCCGGTACGGCCTGCAGGCCGGCCAGCACGGAGGCCGCCCGGGTGGCACCGCCGGGCAGGCATTGCACCCGGGCAGACAGCGCGGGCAGATGTATCTGCAGCAGCTGGGCGAAAGTGCTCTGTTCTGCTGCCGGGGTGATCAGAAAGCAGACTCCTGGCGAGATGGCACTCAGGAAATTCCGCACTGTATGGCAGAATACCGGCATCCCCCGCAGGTCCTGCAGGAGTTTGTTGCCCTGGCCGAAGCGCTGAGAGGAGCCGGCGGCGGCAATAAGCAGAGCGAGCTGGTCTTCCTTTTGCGGTCCCATGGCAGTATTCATCAATGCATCCCCAGAGCAAAAACCAGAAAAGGATAGCGCACGGGAAAAAAATAATTTTCAGCATTGCGGCTGAATTTGAATTTGAGTCTGGGGGAGCGTCCGTGGCAATGGTCAAGGGAGGCGACGGCGTATTGCACATCTTCGGCCGCGATGTCCGTGCGTCCCTGGCTGGTGGCGCTGATGCGGGCATGTGCGAGGGCGAGAGGATAAGTCAGCAGCAATGCCGCCAGACCGGCAAAAAAGGGCAGTTCGTAGTAGGCGAAACCGAAGAACTGGAAGCATTCCAGGCGCACTGACAGGAAGCGCCAGTAACTCTCCCAGACCTCGGCATCCGGCTTGCTGCGGGTCTCCGCCCGGAACAGCTGTACTTTGGACAAGGGGAAATCAGGATGCTCGCGGCCGAAAGTCCGCAGATTGCCGCCGCCCAGGAACATCTTCAGCATCTGCAGGGTGCGGCGGCAGCGACTGGCGGCATTGGTGATTAGCATTTCCTCGTCACGCTGGCAGTAGTTGCTCAGCATCTGCCGGAAATATGCCCGCGAGAATGGCCCCAGGCCGAGTTTGGGCAGATCGGCCAGGTTGGCGCGGGATTTTTCCCGGATGCTTGGCATGACCATCTTCAGGGTTGGCAGATCATTGAGGAAGATTGTCCCCAGCTTCTGCCAGTGCCGCACTATTTGCCACAAATGGCAGGCTTTGTATCCCGGCGGGAGGGGTT
>JAAZIZ010000317.1 GCA_012800565.1 Lentisphaerota bacterium | reverse complement strand
GGGCTCTACCGCGAACAAGTCAGCTTCCCCCGCTCGGGCCAGGAGGGTGCACCGATCATCTTCCAGGGCAGCCGCGGGCCAAACCAGGAATTCCAGAGCATCGTCGAACCTGATGGGCAGACACTCACGGAATGGCAGAAGGCGCCGGAAATCGGCCCCGGTATTTGGAAGTGTCCCCTGCCCGAGCGTCCCGAACTGGCGATGTTTGACGGCAAGATGCTGGGATTTATCAACCGTCTGACCATGGCCCTGCCGGCCTGGGAACAGCTGCCTGAGGAAATCGACGAGGATATGCTCTGGAACAAGTTCGGGCCGGAGTGCAAACGCCTGCCAGGTCTCGATCTGCTGCGCCTGCCGGCCGGCACCCTGGTCAAGCACAGTTATTTCAGGAAACGCAAAGAGCTGTTCTGGCCGGCTTTGGGGGATGTACTCTCCGGTTGGCGTGATGGCACTTTCTACATCCGCTTTGCCAACGCTTCCCGCCCGCAGCAGCACCGGATCACTGTGGCATCCGGCAACGGCTTCGTGATCAACAACCAGCAGCATCTGATCATCCGGGACCTGCACTTGCGCGGCAGCCGTTGCCAGATCGAACTGACCGGCCAGGACTGTGCCCGGAATACCATTGAGCGCTGCCTGCTGATGCATGGCGGAAGGCGCATCTGGCTGCGAGAAGGCGCACACCATAACCTGATCCGCGACAATATCATGACCTCGGGTTTCATCCAGAGCGATACTTTCAAGCTGCGCGCCTCAGATGATATGCGCGGCGGCTTGATGTATCTTATTTTCAAGTACATCATCGGCACTTCCAGTTCGGATGACGTCGGCGTCTATATCGCCAGCCCGAATAATGTCATCAAAGACAATTTCATCCTCCAGGGTCTAATCGGCATTAATGCATTAGCTCCCGGCCTGGAGTGCTCCGGCAATGTGATCCGGGAGATGTCCAGCATAGGTCTGTGCACCAGCATGGGCGCTGTTGGCCGGTTCCATCACAACATCTACGCGAACTGCGGCATCCCATTGCGCATTCACAGTCTCCGCCATTCACGCGCCGAGCGATGCGAGTACCACTACCAGAACCTGCTGGTTCAGGAACCTGGCAAGGGTGGACAGATTTTTGTCCATTGCTCATCATATCTGCCTCAGTTCGCCGATGCGGAGAATTTCGATCTGGTGGATGGCAAATACGTTTACAAGGATCCCCCACCCAATCCGGTCGATGCCGGCAAGTTCTACATCTACCACAATACTCTGTACGGCGGCTCAGACACACCTTTCACGGTGAATTACCTGTTCGAGCGCTTCCGCGCCACAATGCCTTTCTTCTTTGCCAACAACATCGCCTGTGCCGACCGGCGCATCAGCCCCAAAAGCCAGGAACTTATGGCCGGTAACCTGTACTACCACCTGGCCGACAGCCAGCCGGTGGAATTCCGCGAGCCGGAAGTGACAGACCACAACTTTGTACTGCCCCCGGAACAGTTCAGCTCCTTGTGGAACCAGGCCGGACAGGACGGTTTGCCTGATTTGACCTTGGCCAAGGACTCCCCGGCCCTGGAAAAGGGACTCGATTTGTCAAAACCATTTACCGTGGCCGGACAAGAGTTCCCGGCTTTCCCGGGCCTGGAACCAGGGTACTTCAGCGGCAAGGCGCCTGCACCGGGAGCTTTCCAGAGCGGCGAATCGCAGGAATACTTCTATGCCAAGTACCGCCGCTCCAATGAAATCAGCAAAATGCTCAAGGATTTGCCATAACCTCCACCACCAGTCCCGGCCCGGCCGGCACAGATTTCAACTCAGGAGAGACAATGACTCAGCGACGGCTTCTGTTTATCGGTGCCCACCCAGATGATCCCGACATCCTGTGCGGCGGCACTGCCTGCAAATGGATTGCGGCCGGGCATGTGGTGAAATTCATCTCTGCCACCAACGGCGATACCGGCCATTACAGCCTGTCCCGGGCCGAGACCGCGGCCCGGCGCAAACTTGAGGCTGAGGCTGCCGGGCGAGCCATCGGCCTGCAGGAATATCAGGTACTCGACCACCCTTGCGGGCTGGAGCCTACGCTTGAGAACCGCAAGGAGATGGTGCGGTTGATCCGCAGGTTTGCTCCGGATGTGGTGATTTCCCATCGTCTCTGCGATTATCACCCCGATCACCGGGCCACCGCCCAGCTGGTGCTGGATACTGCTTACATTGTGAAAGTGCCGCATTTTTGCGAAGACACGCCCATTCCCGATAATCTGCCCATTTACGCCTACAGCTATGACCGCTTCCAGGACCCGCGCCCGCACCGCCCCGATGCAGCAGTGGAAATAGACAGCGTCCTGGAGCGTAAGCTGGATATGATGGAATGCCATACCTCGCAATATTTCGAATGGCTGCCCTGGAACGATGGCTATAAGGATTTCTCGGCCGACAAAATGAGCCGTGCTGAACGCCGGGAATGGCTGCTGCGCTGGGTCAAGCGCTTCGAGGGCGCGGCTGAGCAGGCCCGCGAATGGCTCTGCCGCGCTTACGGTTCGGAGCGCGGCCGGAATATCCGTTACGCCGAGACTTTCGAACAATCGCCGTATTCACGCACTTTGCCCCGGCAGGAATTTCAGCAGCTGATGGAGGCAACGATTCCTTAGCTTTTTCCCGGGTGCCTCCCCCGCGATCCATTGCCGCATCTGTCCATCGCGCTCAAAAATAAACACTTCGGCGCTGTCAGGAGCAGGCAGGAGAAGGTGCAGAGGTTCTGCTGCAATGCCTGTGCTGGCGGATATTCCAAAGCCTTTTTACACCATCCTGAACCGCTTGCCCTGGCTGAGACTGTTCCGACAGCCCCCCCAATGGGCCGTGTAGCCAATAAATCAGGCAAGGCACTGCTGGATTAACCGGTTTTCTGGAGAAGTCGGGTTAATCGGGATCGCCGAGTTCAATCGTTTCCCCGGTAAAAATCGACTCGTATGCGGCGTTCATCACCTGGACAGCATAGTAGGACTCGCGAAGGGTGGTTTCCGGGCGAGATATCTTGCCGGAAACGGCCGCCGCGAAGTTGCCGAGAATGGAATCGTGAAACGGGTGTGTATGCAGCATGCGTTCCACAAACAGCCGGTTGGGGGAAGGAATGCCGGGACCGGCGACATACAGGGGACGGTCATTGAAGTCCGAACAGATTGTTTCCTTTGCCCGGTGCCTTTTGCAAGAAAAGTTCGACCGGCTCGGAATCTGCCAGAAAAAAGGCCGCGTCCAGGAACCACGGAATCATCCGGTTCCGGAACGCTTCCTTTTTCGCGGCAAGGGATTTCGGCGCCAACCGGCAGAAACGCAGGGAACAAAGCCGTCCGCAGTCTTCCTGCCCGATATGTTGCTTGATTCCTTCGACCACATTCCATTTCCGCAAGGGATAGAAAGCGTAAAACGCTGTTCCGTTCTTCCGTGCGGCATCCTCCGGCTCGAGCAACGGCCAATCCTTTTGTCTCTTTTGCATGATGTTACAGCTTTATCTTCATAAACTGATGTGCTTGGATTTGATACTTTCTTTCCTGATACCGGAACGTTTGTTCTTCCCATGTGCAGTTGGCAGCAATCAGCGCCTCATCGCCGGAAGGGGCGCGCCAGATGGAATGCAATACGCACGGGTAGACGGCTTTGATCGTCTGGAGATTTTCCGGAGACGTCAAAACCATACGGGTGGCAAAGAGAAACTCCTTTTGTTCGCACTCGAACTCGCCGAGTTTCAACATATCTCCATCAAAGAGAAATTCCAGGTTTTCATGATAAAAGCGCACGGCATCTTTCAGGAATGTGTATTCCTTTGCATATTTCTCGGATGTGCAGTGCTCCATCGTCAGGTTGTGAATGGAAGGAACCAGCCCCCACACAATCATTCTTGCAATCTCGAAGAAGAACTGGTCGGGATAGACAGTCTGCCAGTCAAGTTCCTGTTCTTCTTTCCAGATGAGGGGAAAATCTTTGGGCCAGTATTTGCGGTCAACCGGTTGTCTTCCATCAATGGTTGTGTAGGTGCCATACTGCGATGAAATTCCGTGATAGATGGCATTGAATGCAGGTACCATCGCCTGAAATGGAGGACAGCACCTGTTAAACCGTTCCTGACCATGATTAAGATAGAGCATGGATTCAAACTTACCGAGAAACGCTTCCGGTGAATTCTCTGTGGCAAAACAGATGCCCGGATATTTCGAACGCAAGGTATCAAGGTATTCATGGTATCCGTCCGCATAATAACTGCCACCCCCCGGAGCATGGCTATGGAGCGGATTGTAACAGTTGAAAATAGCCATCAAGCCGACCACATCAAGATAAACGCCCTGGACGCCGTGCCGGATAACCAGATCAATCTGTTCGGAGAGCGCCTCATGGAACTTCCCGATCTCTCCGCAAATATGGCCGAGGGGATGGTCATTGAACGGCGGGTATGTGGAGGATGGAATGGAACCGTCCCGTTGAACAACCCCGGACGCTTTGCCCTCTTCGGCAAAAGCTCCTCCCAGGTCCCAGTTGACTCCATTCAGATAGACCATCGTATGAATGCCCTTGTCCTTGAGACGGCGCATGGTTTTTTCAAATGCGTCCACTCCTCCGCGGGGCGGCCAGTAGAGCGGATAGTCATGCGTATTGGACTTGTCCGGCCAGTAAGTCAGATGAACCGCTACGGGCAGACCGAGGTCTTCCTGAATTTTTTCCACTGGTAGCGTGACAATATTTACATCCGTGCGGTTCCATACCCATAGACTCAATTCCCGGAGCGGATTCTTTTTCGCTTTTCCGTAAAGATACCATTTTTGCTGTATCGCCCATTTTCGGTAGATGCGGGCCGCCTCATACCAATCGCCGCTGAATGTCCGGAACGCGACCGAATACGGGAGTTTGCCCGACGGGGCAAGCTCTTTCGACAACGGGAGATGATGGATATACTTAAGCGTCAGGACTGAATCGTCTCCGGCACCTGAAATATTATACTCATATTCCTTGGAACAATGTTTCGGGTCGTGGCAGGCAAAATAATAGCTTTTTTCTCCCTGCAGCACCGCGCAGAACTGCATGGTTCCAAAAAAGCGCCGAAGTCCGTACTGCCGCAGAAATTCCGACGAGACAATCCAGCCCTGAAAACGCGGTAGAAGAATGCGGCCCGACTCCTGGAACGGGATTTGTGCTTCCGGAAAAATCACTTGTTCCACATATATTCCTTCGGGGACGCCGCTGTATGAAATCTTCCCTTCCCACTCATCGCCCACTTCTTTCCATTCGACGAATATGGACAAGCCGTCTTCCCGTTGCCAAAGGAGCGTCACCCGCCCGGATGCAGATTCGCTTTTCGCCAAAACCAGGTTTTCCGGGGAGACTTCCTGCAACTCTGTTTTCCCATCTCCGAGAAGCAGACGCCATGAAAGAACCGCATCTTTCCACCGCATTCGTCCTTTGGCGTCGATATCCGTGGCTGCCGTTATCGTTCCCATTCCAGGTTTAGAGGGACTACTGCCCGGCTGCGCTTCACCAGTGGTGCATGGCATTTCGTGCAGTTTTCCCGGGCTTTCTTTCGCATTCTTGTCCAATTTCATTTTTCTCTACTCCTTGTGGATGTGGTTGGCTGTCACCCATAATGGATGAGGTGCCTGTCACCCATAATGGATGAGGTGCCTGTCACCCACAAGTATAGCCTTTTTTCCGGAAAAGAAAATGGATGAAAACATGAAAAATATGTATGAATACATGTTTTCGGTTTTCAAGGCCGAAAGGGTGGGGAATAAATGCGGGGAATAAATACGTAAAAAAACGGGTCAGGGAACATTTCTTTTATAGTGCGAGGGGGAAACTCCGTAAGCTGCCTTGAAACGGCGCGAGAGTTCAAACGCATCGTAGAATCCGGTCTTGTCCGCGATCTCGCCCAGCGTCATATCCGACAGCACGATCAGGCGTTCGGCTTCCCGGAGACGCTTGGCCCGCAGAAACGCTGAAGGCGTCATTCGCAACTGTTTCCGGAAAAGAATCTGGAACTGCTGCACGGAAAGCCCGCACATTGCGGCCAGATTCCTGATTTCCAGTTTTTCCCGGTAGGACGAAGCAATGACCGAAAGCGCTGGAGCCAGCCGGCCGGGCAGAAAAACAGTGCTGTTTCCCTTTCTGGGGATGGACTGCCCGAGAATCAGACGAAGCAAATGCAGCAGGATTTCCCGCCGCTCAAGAACACAGTTCACTTCCGTTCGTCCGCGAAGCTCATAAAGACGCTCCGCCAGCTCCGACAGGCCGTTGTCTTCCAGAACAAACGGAATTTCCCAGAAAAATTCCAGTCCGACCCCAGACGGGATTTCAAAGGCAAGCAGGATAGCGGTAAACTCCATCGGCTCCAGAATACGGTTGCGCCGCGGTACATTCGGAGGACAGTAAAGAATGCTGCCTTTTTTCCGCAGGATTTTCGTGGAAGCTCCCATTCCGAGACATGTTTCCACCGTACCGCACCGGATAAAGGAAAGCAGGGAATACGGACGTGCCAGCCAGTTGCTTTCCTGCCCGGATGCCGTGCTTCCCTTGAATATTTCCACGCATTCAAGCTGGATTTCCTGGGCAACCCTGGTAAGATTGAAAGTATTCATCGTTGTCTCGTTCCCTGGTTCGGGGCTCCTTTTTTCCTGGGAAAAGTAAATTATTCCCGGAAAAACAAAATGCAAGCCAGGGAACCCGTTCCCAGCGATGCGAAATCAAAACTGACATTTTGGGGCTTAATCCTGATATGGTATGGAATTGATCTGATACTGGACGCTGCCGAATTGAATGTATTTTTCCGCATTCATGTCTTGGTCAAGCTCTCTTAAATGCCGGTTGAGATACTCGCGGTAAACGACATTGTTTTCGGGTACCCAGTCTGGATGCCACGCGGCATTGGCCGATATGCCGAAGAGCGTTTCCTTGTTGTGGGAACCCCGATACCAGTGCCAAGTAGTCTCGAGCATTCCGAAAAGTTTTTCCCGTTTAACGAATTCTCCGAGGCTTTTGATACCCCGTCTTTCCAGCCATGGGCAGACCAGCACATCGAAGCCCGCCTGCTTGAAGAAATGTGACGTTGGCCAATCCGGCTCTTTGCCGTCCTTTTCCGGATATCCATATTGCCAGTCGCAAATCACCACATCTTTCGGCAATTCCTTATACAGTTCACCCAGGCCATTAGCGGAATGCCCGCAAACGATATAGCCATCCCAGCGGGCTTCGTCCCGGTTCAGCAGCATATCATGCCACATCATAACACGTGTCCCGCGCTCCGCAAACAGGGAATGGAAATACAACAGATGCGCCTTCAGCTTCTCCGAGTAATTTTCCCGGCAAAGAGAACAACTCCCTGCATTGTATGCTTCATCGCAGCCAATATGGAAAAAGGGCGGCTTGCCGAAAAGGTCATGCAATTCTATTGCCAATTCCGTCAGATACTGCCGTGCGCAAGGATTAGCGATGCACCATGTCCATCCATCCGGCTCAAAAAGCGGGGCGTATTCAGGATGCCGGTTCAATAACATGTGTTTGCCGGAACCACACCGGGAAGAGGTTGCGTGACCGAATAAATTCAACTGGGGAATCAGTGTCAGCCCAAGACTCGCCGCCAATTTGACCAGGCGTGCCACTTCCGCCTTGTCAACTGCGAACTCATCCCAGCAATACTCCGGATGCGATTCCAGGCGGACCATACCCCAGGATTCAATGACGGCATAATTGAATTTGTAATATGCCGCCAGGCGGATGTTCTTCTCAATTTCCCAGACCGGAGTTTCGGGGAACCAGCACAGATGGATGCCGCGAAAAGCCAGGGCGGGTTCATCCTCAATGGTAACGGACGGCAGCTGCCAGCAGGTGGATTTGAGCACGCCGCGTTCGGACTCGGCCAACTGGCGCATGGTCTTGAACGCATTGCGGATGCCGTTCAGACTGGACGCAACAATCTCGCAATTCTCTGCCGTCACCTGCAAGCGATACCCATCCTCGGCGAGTCCGTCACCGCTGGCCTGGAAAGAGAAAGCCGGCTTGATCTTCCAATATGCATTGCAGGTGTCATGCAAAGCAGCTGACAATTCCGCTTCCTTCAGCGGAGAAATGACGGTGATGGGGCAACCATCCGCCAGCTTGAACATTCCTCCGGCTGTGCATTCAATCCGCCGTGGTGCAGGAATAACTCGCGACACCACAAACTTTTCCTTGTTGCTCATAATCTCCAACCCCTTTGTGTGACTTGTCAGAGCGCGATTGCTTTTCCTTTGGCGATGCTGTCATAGCAGGCATTCATAGCCTCAATGGTATGCCGATGCCACTTCAGGTTGATTTTCGGCTGTTTGCGGTTCCGGATGCAATCGACGAATTCATCGATCAGTCCAACCCATTCATCAAAGTAGGTGTACTGCACAGTATATCGGTCGTTGGGTGCGCCGTTGTGATAGACATTCGGGCCAAAACAGTCACACTGGATCATCCCCTTTTCACCGGTTATCGTGACATTGACTTCCATGCGCTTCGGAAAAACCTCCCAACCAGGTGCCGGCACCTTGAGCCGTTCCTCCATGCGCCAGCATCTCGCGGAAGTCCGCTTCAGCATGTTCGACGTAGTTGAGGCCGTAGTAACTGATTGAAGTTTGGGCAATCGCCATCTTGCCTTCCTTTTTTGGTTAGTGGGTTCAAAGGGATTGAGCATCGGTTTCAGAATCCAGCCAGAAAGCATCCCCTGCCGGAATGAATTTACGGCTGATGCCCAGACGGGGATTCATTATGCGTTCGTGCAGGCGCATCGCCGCCAGACAGCCGACATACTCCAGATTAAATGAAATAATTTCCGGAATATTGTCGGAAATCTCCTCAAGTTCTTCCGGCTTGCCGCCAATAACGACAGCCGGCAACCCGGACAATTCCGGTTGTTGCAACAAAAAACGGCAAGGGATATCTGCACAACTGCTGGGTGCTCCGGTACCCTGCATTCAGATACTGACCCATTGCCGGCTGGCAGCGGAGACTTTGACCTTTTCCAGCAGTTTTTGCAGATAGACACCGTGGGCCAGGTCCGGCCCAGCCGGCTGGCGGTTATGCACTGCGGAGAGAAAATTATACATGCACTGCTGATGCCCGCGCAACCAGCCGATAGGGGCTTTCGGGGTCGGGAAGCCAGCGGGAGGATCATATCTCTGTCCGCAGTCAATGGCAGTCCAGCCGCGCAATCCGCCCAGCGGTGCACCACTGGCGCTGCAGTCGTAATAATATAGCCGATGCAGTTCCATCGGCAGCAATTTCAGTGCGCCCTTGTTGCCGTAGATTTCGAAACTCACCTCGTCTTCACAGCCAGTGGCGATTTTTGAGGCGCTGATGGAGCCGATGGCTCCATCAGGCAGCCTGACTGTGACCAGCATATTGTCTTCGGCATCAACTGTGAGCAGCTTCTGCGGGTCTTCCAGCGAGGGGCGCTGAGGATAAGCGATGCGGGTCATGGCGTTCAGTTCGCTGAATTCTCCCAGCAGGAAATGCATCAGGTCCAGGATATGGACCCCCAGGTCGGCGACTACGCCACCGCCGGCTGCACCCGAAAGCTTCCATTTCAACGGCGTGGCGGGGTCCGAACTGCCGGAATGCAGATATGACGCCCGGAATTCCAGGATTTTCCCCAGCCGTCCCTCATCAATGATCTGCTTTGCCCGCAGAGTGACCGGGAAAAAGCGGTTCTGCAAAGTCATCTGTGAGATGCCATGATAATCGGGCAAGGCGGCCTGAATTTTCAGCGCTTCCTGCCAGGTTGCGGTCAGCGGCTTGTCGCAGTAGATATGCTTCTGATGGCGCATGGCCGAAAGCAATTCTTCGCAGTGCAGGTGATTCGGAGTGCAGATATCAACGATGTCAATATCGGGATTTTCGGTGATAGCCCGGTAATCTGTTACTGCCAAGTCGGCACCGACCTGGGCCGCCCCCAGGCTGGCAGTCTCCAGGCGCGAGGTGCAGACCGCCTTGATACGGGTGGCGAATTCCTGCTGGGCAAAAAACAACGGCAGGTTCAAGTGTGCGAAAGCATGGACCTTGCCGATAAAACCGAACCCCAAGATACCGACATTGTATATCTTCATGCTGATATTTCTCCTGTTTTTTGTTCCATGGGCACTGGTGCTCGGTGTCGGCGATAGCCTCCTCGAAGATGTCCATGCCCACTATGGCATTCTCAGCTGTTTCTCCGGCAGAATATAGTATAAAGTCGGTTCGAATGCAAGAAAGAATTGTTACTGCACTGTTTTTCTCTGTTGTTTTTTCCCAACGCGGTATTATCTTGGATATATGCCTGCGGGCGATTGCTGGCTTGAGGTTGAATTGCCATTCTGGTTCGGGACTGGTCCGACGGCTTTGGCCTTGCCAAAGTGCTGTCCGGGAAGCTGCATCTTTGCTCTAACCGTAATCTCCAATTAACATCAACAACTGAGGACGGCGATGAAATTTCCCAAACGCGCACTGTTTTTTGATTTTCACACCATGCCGGCGAACCCTGATGTCGGCAAAGGCTTTGCCATGGACACCATTGCTGAGCGTTTTGCCCAGATTGGTGCCGAGTATGTAGTCTTCCCGGCCCGCTGCAATCTGGGTACTGCATATTACCACACCAAGATCGGCATCCAGCACCCTGCCCTGCAACGCGATCTGCTGACCGAGCTGGCCGCGGCCTGCCACCGGCGCGGCATCGGGATCAGCGCCTACATCAACGCCGGACTCAGCCACGAAGAGGGACTGCGCCATCGCGAATGGCTGATTCTGCGCCAGAATGGCCAGACCTATACCGATCCGGCCAGCAGCTTCTTCCGGCAGATGTGCTACAACAGCGGTTATGGCGAGCACCTGGTGGCGATGGCGGCCGAGGCAGTGCAGCACTGCCAGGTCGATGGGCTGTTCCTGGATTGCATCCGCACCGAACCTTGCCTGGGCCTGGAGTGCCTGGAGGCGATGGACAAAGCCGGAATGGACTGGCGGGACGAAGAGCAGCTCTACGCCTATAATGCGGATAAATGCCTGGCTCTGACACGCCGGGTCGCGGCCGCGGTGAAAGCGGTCAAGCCTGATGCTCTGCTGTACTTCAATGGCATAGGTTATGAAGAACAGCAGGACATCGGTAACTACCTTGAATTCGAATGCCTGCCTACGGGCGGCTGGGGTTATGAGACCCTGCCGGTGGGAGCCCGGTATTTGCGCACCTTGAAGAAACCGGTGCTCAATATGACCGGCCGTTTCCATCGCTCCTGGGGTGATTTTGGCGGCATACGGACGCAGGCCAGCCTGGAATACGATTGCCTCTACGGTATTGCCAACACCATGCATACCACCATCGGCGACCATTTTCATCCCCGCGGAGACATCAATCAGGCAGTGGCTGAAATGGACGAAAAAGTGTACCGGCGCCTGGCTGCCCTGGACCCTTGGACCGAGCAAGCCGTGGCATTGACCGATATCGGCCTGGTAATGAGCAAACCTTATGGCAGCAATAAATACGGCTCGCCCAAAAAGCAGGCGCAATTCAGCCGCGAATGGCTGGCCTTGCGCTCGGCCACCCGGATGCTCTGTGAAGAGCAGCAGCAGTTCGATGTGGTTTCAATGGCCTGCTCCTGGGAACAGTACCAGCTGTTGATTCTGCCCGATTTCACCCCATGGAGTGAAGAATTGCATGCACGCCTGAAAGCGCACCTGGCCAAGGGTGGCAAAATTCTGGCCTCGCATCAATCCGGCCTGGACTTGCAGAGCGGGTCTTTCCCCTTCCCCCAGTGGGGAGTACGCTATCTCGGCCCCTCGCCTTATAATCCAGCTTTCCTGAAGAACGGGCCGGAGATTTCGGCCGGGCAGCCGGACATGCCGATCACCCTCTATGATGCCGGTCTCCAGGTCGAGGCTGCTCCCGGCACTACAGTGTTGGGCAGCATTATCACACCTTACTACAATCAAGGCTGGGACGGACGGCATGGCTATGTCTATATGCCCCCGGACCGGGACAGCGGTGAGCCGGCAGTCACTGCCACTGACCAGGTCGCATATATCGCCAATCCGGTTTTCACCACCTATAACAACTGTGCGCCAGTCCCCCTCCGACAGCTGGTCGCCAACCTCCTGCAGCGCCTGCTGCCCCGTCCGCTGCTGCGCCTCCCCGACGCACCGTCATACTCCCGAGTAACCGTGACCTCACAGCCGGGGCGGCGGATGGTGCACTTTCTGGCTTACCTGCCGGAGCGCCGTCTGGAACGCTGCGAGATGATTGAAGAACCGCTGCTGCTCCTCGAGCAGGCCATTCAGCTGCGTGAAGATGGGCGAACAATCAAGGATGTCTACCTGGCTCCCGGAGGCGAGAAGCTACCGTTCCAGCGTACCAGTGACGGTTACGTCAGCGTGACCATCCCCAAGATCAAGGGATACGCACTGCTGGTATTCGCCGAAGAATAAGAACGCAAGAATAAAGAAAGGCGATCCCCCCCCTGGACAGGGTGGCATTTTTTGATAATGCGTCAGTGACCACCCCGGCTGTACACAACTGTCTTTTTTCAAGACTCTGGAGCAAATCTCAAGATTGTGCGGCATCTTGCTCTCGCAGCGTCCCCGTCGCAACCCAAATTCTCGCAAAGCAACATAAGCAGGGCGTAAGGGCTTATGGAGCGCGGCAGCTTGCTGCCGCTTTCCCTGCGGGAGCTTGCTCCCGCAGCCTTGTCCCCCGAGGACTTTCGCCCTCGGGTTCAGGCGTTGCCCTGGTATCTCTCGCCCTGCCCCACCCAGGGCGGCGCATACCGGCGGCGGGATAGTGCCGCGCCTCCGGCGCGGGAGATGGTGGAGGCCTGGCTCCGGCCGGGTGTTCACAGCACGTAGGTGCTGTGAACACCCGGTTAACCTCTGTACTGCGCCTCTGGCGCATACCGGAATTCCATTACATCCGCGACAGGGCAACGTCAGGAGAAAACTTCATACCCTGCGGGAGAAG
>JAAZIZ010000316.1 GCA_012800565.1 Lentisphaerota bacterium | reverse complement strand
GAGATTCCGTTTGCATGTAAGTTCTGCATGTTTTAGGCAAGGAGAAAACAGATGTTTATTTATTTTGCCCGGATTCTGGTCAAAGTACTGTTGAGCCTGCGTTATCGCATTCATGTGCGGGGATTGAAAGAGTGTCTGAAAAAAGGCAACAAGGGCATTCTGTTTATGCCCAACCACCCGGCCCTGATTGATCCGGTCATCGTTTCCTCTGTTTTGGCGCGGCATTTCCAGGTTTGGTCTCTGGCTGACGAAAAGCAGATTCGGAACACAATCCTGAAATATTTCCACAAATCACTGCGGATTCTGTCTTTGCCTGATATCGGCATTGCCGGTCGTTCTGGCCATGAGCTGGTCCTGAAGCAGCTGGAAAACTGCGTTGAATATCTGAAAGCCGGCGACAACCTGCTGTTTTATCCCGCCGGCCGCATCTACCGTTCCAAGGCGGAGAAATTGCGTGCCAACGGCGGCGCGGCCAGGATTATGGAGCTGTATCCCGAGGTCAGGGTGGTGCTGGTCCGCACCACTGGTCTCTGGGGCAGTGATTTCAGCCGGGCCAAAGGATACCAGACCTCCTTTGGCGAGACTCTGCTAAGCCATATCAAGCATATCCTCCTGAACGGCATTTTTTTCGGGCCACGCCGTGACGTCACGGTGGAACTCGTCGACCAGCCTGCTGATTTTCCGGTTGGTGCTGATCGCGAGACCCTGAATCGCTACCTGGAGAACTTCTACAACGTGGCGATGACCCCGAACACCTATGTCCCGTACACTTGGTTTGAGAGTGGCGGAGTGCGTTATATGCCGGAGCCGGATGCCTACAATGCGGTGGAAGACACCTCCCGCATACCCCCTGAAGTCAAGACCAAGGTCTATGCGAAGCTGCACGAAATCACCGGCAAAAAGATTTTGAAAGACACTGACACCTTGGGCACAGACCTCGGTCTGGACAGCCTGATGGTGGCCGAGGTGCACGCCTGGATTCAGGATGAATTCGGTTATGAGGTCAACAGCCCTGAGACACTGCGCACAGTCGCCAGCCTGCTGATTGCCGCGATTGGAGAAAGCAGCAGCACCCAGCCTCTGCAACCTATCCCCCCCAACTGGTTTATAGAGACCGACCCTTCGGCGCTGTGGATTCAGAAAGGCGATAAGATCACTGATCTCTTCCTCGATAACGCCAAACTGCGGCCCAATCGCCCTATTCTGGCTGACCAGAACAAAGGTGTGCTGACGAACCGCAAAATCATTCTGGCGATCCTGGCTCTGAAGGACAAGATTGCGGCTCTGCCGGGAGAGCGCATCGGCATCATCATGCCGGCCAGCAGCATCTCGACAGTGATATATTTGACGACATTGTTCGCGGGCAAGACGCCGGTGATGATCAATTTCACCGTCGGGTTGCGCAATATGCGCCATTGCCTGGGCAATGTCGGCGTGGATTACATTCTGACTGCCGGCCTGGTCATTGAGAGACTGCGCGGGAAAGGCGTTGATTTCGGCGAATTGGCGGAGAAATTCCTGTATCTTGAGGACCTCGCCGAACAGATTTCCAAGTGGAGCAAAATCAAGGCGCTGCTCTGCAGTTATTTCTGCTGGCGTTCGTTGCGGCGGGCGAAAGTCCAGGATACTGCAGTGATACTATTCACCAGCGGGTCCGAGAGTCTGCCCAAGGCAGTTCCGCTTACCCACCGCAATCTTCTGACTGATCTGCGCTCGGCAATGGCCGATATGCATCTGCGCCAGGATGACTGCATTCTGGGCATGCTGCCACCTTTCCACTCTTTTGGCATCCTGCTGAATGTGATGATGCCCTGTTGCACTAATATCCGCATGGTCTATCATGCCAATCCCATGGAGGGTGATATGCTGGCCCGG
>JAAZIZ010000019.1 GCA_012800565.1 Lentisphaerota bacterium | reverse complement strand
TTCACACGTGAAAGGATGCGGTTCTGCAGATATTTTGGGGGGCTCTCGACTTCATTCAAAGCGCCGTCGATGCGGTAACGGATACGGAAACGCTTCTCCATCGGTTCGAGATGGATATCGGAGGTGCGGGTCCTGAAAGCCTCAATAATCAACAGCGACACCAGGCGGATAATAGGTGCTGAGTCATCTTCTTCCTGGCCCTCCATTTCACTAGTTACGTCCTGGGTATTGTCCCGAGTCAAGTCGACGGTAACCTCAGTCATATCCTCCAGAAATTTACCCACGCTGCCTTCATCGCTGCCGTAATAGAATTCCAATGCCCAGTCGATTTGTTTTTTGGAGGCAATTACTCCTTCGACATCCATTTTCATCAGGTGTCTGATAGCATCCAAGGACTCAATATCGGCTGGGTCGGCCATGGCGATACGCAGGAGGCCGCTGTTCATGGAAATTGGTACGACTTCGTAGCGACGGGCTATTTTTGCCGGGATTTTATTGATTACCTCTTCGGGGATATTCTTTTTTGCGGCTTCAAAATCGTAGGTATCCATTCCGTATTCAGAAGCCAGCAGCTGGGTTACATCACTATCGGTGATGACCTTCATAGCATATAATGCATCAAGGGTTGAGTCCAGTGTCTCCTCATGTTGCTTTTCCTTGGCTTGAGCCATAATCTCTTCATTGATCAAGCCCCGGGCCAACATCAAATCAATAATAAATTCGTCTTGACCAACCATATCAAATCCTATCTGAAGGAGTATACGTATTGCCAGGTGACAGCCTGACTGACAGCGCAGCAACCAGGACTGGTTCCTGTGCTCCATCGCTCGTCGCTGCCGGTTTAGACTGCTGCGGTCGTAAATCAGACATAGTGATTAAGTTATCAGGAAAAAGCATAAATGCAAATTTAAACTGCCTGACATTGCCCTGCAACTACAGAAAAAACTTTACTCTGGGTTTTGATTTCATCCGGGACCGCAGTTCCTGCGATCAGCACCTGGCCAGCCAAATCCAGTTGTTGCAAGAAAGCCCGGCGCCGTTCCTGGTCCAGTTCTCCCAAGACATCATCCACAATCAGAGTGACTTCCTCTCGTCCCAGTTCCTGCTGCAGGACATCCAGGCAGGCGAAGCGCAAGGCCAGTGCGGCTGCCCGGCATTCTCCCTCGGAACCGAAGAAAGCCAAGGAATTGTTATCCATCAGGCAGTGCAGCTCACTGCGGTGCGGGCCATAGCGGGTATTGCCTTCACGGCAGTCCCGCTCCAGGGTTTTCTGCAGCGTCTCATGGTAGAGCACCGATAATTCTGCGCTGCTCTCAGAAGCATCCTTCAGCAGAGTCCCCAGACCAGTCAGAAATTTCAGGGACAGGACTTTTTTCTGTCGGAAGAAGATTTCTGATTGTTTTTGCAGGGCCAGATTAAGCTTCGTGCTTAAATCCCGCCGGGCCAGTTCGATAGCTACCCCTTGTTTGACTATGATGCAATCATAAGCTGTAAGCGTGCTGAGGGGATATTTTCCTGGCTGCTTGAGCATTATATTACGGTTTTTCAGGGCCGCGGAATAATTTTGCAGCGACTTAAGATAGGCTGGCGAAAGCTGGCTGATGGTGATATCCAGAAACCGCCGCCTCAGGCAGGCCGGTCCCTTGATGATATCCAGGTCTTCAGGAATAAAAGTGGCACAGATAAAACGATTGATGAAATCGCTGGCCCTGGCAATTGGCACACCATTGATTGCCAAACGCCGCTCAGAGCCATAAGATACCGCGAGGCGATCCTTAACTCCGCCGTTCTTTACGCATTCCGCAGACAAATGAAAGACATTTTTCTGCCACTGCCGCAGATTATTGATCTGGGACGTGCGGAAAGAACGCAATAACGACAAATAATACACCGCCTCCAGGAGATTGGTCTTCCCTTGACCATTCGCCCCCAGGAGATAATTGATTCCTGGAGAAAAATCTATCGCACACCGGTCGTAATTGCGGAAATTAATAAGCCGGAGGTGGGCGAGCATGGTATAGGGTCAGACATTCCGCATCGGCATCAGGATGTAGAGGAAACCCTCATCACCGCACAGTGCCACTGGAGTGCTGTTGTCATTGAATTTCATAATCAGCTGATCACATTCGAGATATTTCAGAGGTTCCAGGAAATACTCGGGATTGAAAGAGATGCTGAGGGGCTGTCCGTCCAGGGACACATCAATTGGTTCCCTGGCTTCGCCGTATTCACGGCTCTTGGCCCAGACCACCATTTCCGAGGTTGAAATATCGAAATTGATTGCGCTGCTGCTGTTGCTCAAAACCAGCGAGACACGATTCAGGACATCCGCAAATTCCACCCGCGGCATAGCTACTTTCTGGCTGAAGTTATCTGGAATCACTGAACGGTAATTCGGATATACGCCATCGGTGAGTTTGGTCACAATCGAAGTATCCTCAGTTTCAAAGACTGCGGTTGATGCGGTGAGGTTGATTTTTACCGTCTGATCCAGCGCCAGGCTCTTCATCAACTCCTGCACCGTTTTATACGGCACGATGACATCGCCTTCCCGGCCGGGGTCTTCGCCCTCAGGCAAGACTTTTTCCACCAGCGCCAGACGGCGTCCATCGGTGGCAGCTACGGTCATCATTCCGGCCCGGACACTCAACAGCACACCATTCAAGGCTACCCGCGACTCATCTTCACTGCGGGCATAAGATACTTTCGACAAGGCCGAAACCAGCTCTTTAACTGGCAAGGAAAATGACCAGTCCTCCACCAGTTCTTCAGTCTCAGGATATCCGGATGCACTCAAGCCGTTGATCTTGTAGAAAGATTTTTGACAGGAAAGCAATACTGTCTCGGGATCATCCGGGCTGGTTTCCATATTGATGTCCCCAGCGGGCAAAGCCGAGATAATCTGGTAAAATTTTCTGCCTGGCAGGGTGATTTTTCCCGGTGTGAAAACCATTGCCTGGACATCGGTACTATTGCGCATTGCCATATCCACGCCTGTAATCATCAGCTTGTCCTGATCCGCTTCCAACAGGAAGTTGTTCATAATCGGATTAGCAAGATTGCTGGTAATAACATTCATTACTCTGCGCAGCCCGGATAAAAGATTCTCGGTAGTCACAGTGATTTTCATTTTTGGCATCCTTGGTTTGACAATATCTGAACTTGGAAAGATTGATTATCAACAGAGATTATTATTATGTTTTAGATACTATTTATCAAAACTAATAATAATAACCTGCTGTTTTTAGTTAGTTAAGATTCTAAACAATTGAAAAGAAGATTGTTCGCCTATATGATAAGCTGTGATTAAGTTGTGTATAACTCTGTGGATAAAATTATCAACAGAAATATTCACAAATTATTAACAAACTTATCAAACAAAATTAAAATTCTGAAAATCTGGTTTTGGAATTGCTCTCCAACCAATTGCATAAATATAATACCATTTTCAGAAAAAAAAAGCTGTCTGATACTTCGTTTAAGGCATTGCCCGGTTTTGGCTTCAGAAACCGATAATCAACTGTTTATGGCTGTTTTGTCTGATTTTGTGTCCGGAGGTAAAGAACAGCGGTTCGGCAACAGTTGCGGCATAATATCCTGCCGGCAGATGGTCAGAGAGCCGTTGCAGGCTATTATCGTTTATTGGTTGCTGCAGTATTGGTACAGCTGCCGCAGCAAGTTCGTTAGGCGAAAAAGGCTTGTCCGCACACCGTATTTTCCGGGTCAGGATGATTTTTTCTCCCGGGGCAATGGGGGTAGTGCTGAGATAGCACAGATTCCCAGGCCAGTGTACCACCAGCTGATCCAGTGGTCCGCCCAGGCCGTTGATCACTTCCAGGCCTTCCGGAACCTCCCGTAAATTCAATCTCTCCTGCCGGTTTTCAGTACGACTGACAGCGTAGTAAACCGGAATGCGAGGGCGTACTAAGGAAGGCGAGAAAACTTGACCTGGCTTATCCAGCAGCTGCAAGTTCTTGATGTTGGAGAACACCAGGCGGTCCTGCGCAGTGAACTGGAAGTCATCGCGAATTGTCGTAGGTGAATATATTCCGCATATTGCCTTGGTCGTGGCAAGGCCGTGGTTCTGATCCAGAAGAGTGATGGCGGCAGACTGGGCAGTGGCTTCCCATCCTTCAGAAAAATTAATGAACAAGACTACCAACAGGCAGAATACTAGTGACAGCAACGGTGTGCTGAGCAGCATCAGAAGCTTTTGTTTCCGGCGATGAAAATAGTAGTAGTTGATCGGCCCGATGACGATGACAAACAAAAGCATAATAAACAGCAACGCCCGGATATTTATTTCCGGCACCGGCAGCGACAGATAACGCTGAAAATTCGACAAAAGATTGCCTGCCTGGAACGGTTGCTCTTGAACAGCAGGGAAGACCTCCTGCTCCAGATGTTGCCAGAATGGATTCAATTCTACGCCGGCGTCAGCCAAGCCACTGGAACCGAAACTGGAAAACTCAGACGTTTTTTTCTGTTCCAGAAAGGCATTGATTTTATCCATATGTTCCTGGTTAAAGGGCTGACAGATTATTTCTGCTCCCCAGCCGCAAGGCTGAATATCCCATCCCTTATTCAGATGCGGGTATTTTTCGGCCCAGGACAGGTCCGGGGGCAGGCAGGTGACCAGGATTCCCCCGGCAAAGACCCACTTCTGCAGCAGCAGCCGGAGCTCGTCGGAAAATTCATCTGTGCTGCTGCAGAAGATGATCTTCTTGCCAAAATAAAATTCTGCATTGCCCGGCCATTGCCGGGGGGGGAAGTCCATCTTCAAAAGGGACACCTGATCTTTATAGGTGCCGTATAAAAAAATCATATTAAAAGCCGATTGCGGCAAAGAGTTGCTCATGAGAATACTGCCTCTATGATGGACATAGCTTTGTTCCCGGCCATGCGGTCCAAGATTATATGTTTTGGCTTTGCCATTGATAAAAACCGTCAGCAGATAGTTGCTGGTCATGGAAGTTCTTTCAGAGGTATCTTGCAGTGGTGGCACTGCCAGGGTCAGCAGCCGGCTGCTGCCTGGAGCCAGCAGCACCGACTGGCGGGCTTGCACGAAACTTATCGGCCCACTATAATAATTTAACGAATTGCGCACATTCAGCTGCAGAATAATATGGGCGGGCTGGAGACCGTTGTTTTTCAGTTCGACGGGAAAGACATGATAATCCGTAGTATCAAGAGTAGTGTATAAATGCGCAGGATTGGGAGCCAAAAATACGTCCACGTTCCCGAATTGCTCCGCCCTGAGACTCAAAGCAAAAAAACAGAGGCCGAGAAAAATTATCTGTGCGCGACCCATAATCAGCTCCTGCGAGGCTCCAGCTCCGATGGCCAATCAATGCCTGCCGGATCGATTTTGGCCAGCAGCTCGGCAGTAATATCAGCGCTGCTGATTTTATCCAGCCGGGCCTGGTAATTCAAGATGATGCGGTGGTTGAGTACTGCCGGGGCGACCATCCGGACATCCTCGAAGCCCACTGCTGGCCGCCCGCACAACAATGCAGCTGCCCGGGCCGCCTCCGCCATCCCGATGGCTGCCCGCGGCGATGCACCATAAGTCACATAGCGGGTCACTGTCTCAAGCGGAGCAGGGGCATCCGGATGACTGGCGGCGACCAGCCGGCCGATATAAGCGGCTACCGGACAACTGAGGTAAATGCGGTCCATGACTGCGAACAGCTGTTCCAATTCTGCTCGGCTCAGACACCAATTCGGCTGCGGGAGTTCACCGCGACGGTCTCTGACGATGATCTTGGTCAGGGTATCAGCACCCACCGAACCGATCTGAAGCTTGAATAAAAACCGATCCAACTGGGCTTCAGGTATCGGATAAGTGCCTTCCAGCTCAATCGGATTCTGCGAGGCCAGGACAAAAAACGGCTCGGGCAGAGGTCTGGTTTCCCCCAGCAGGGTCACGCTGCGCTCCTGCATCGCTTCCAGCATCGCGGATTGAGTTTTGGGTGAGGCGCGGTTGATTTCATCAGCCAGCACAAGATTGGCGAAAATAGCGCCCGGCTGAAAGACCATCTGCCGCTCGCCGGAGGGCAGCACCTGCAGGATGCTGCCGCCTAAAATATCACTGGGCAGCAGGTCTGGCGTGAACTGAATGCGCTTGAATTCCAGCTGCAGCAGCTTTCCCAGGGTCTTGATCAGCGCGGTCTTGCCCACCCCGGGCAAGCCTTCCAGGAGCATATTTCCGCGGCTGAGGATGGCGATCAGCAACATCCGATGTACTGCTTCCTGCCCCAGCAGCAGCGCATCCAGTTCGGCCAAAATCCGCAGGGCGAGGTCCTGGCTGGGCAGGAGTTCTTCCGGCGCAAGTAAACTTTCTTCTGACATCACGGTGTCCTTGCTGAAAAAATCATTGCAGACAGGCACGCGCTTCAGGGCCTGAACAGCGGCTGCAGCGAATGCTTTTTATCGCTTTTGAAGGTGATGCTTTCCCGTAATAACTCATCCGCATTGGCAGCGGGCAAATTCGCCTGCAGAGGCGGACTGCTCTGCCCGGCGATGTTATTCAAGGCGATGGCCAGACCGCGCAAGAAATCGTGCGAGCAGAAGCGGCAGGTCTCCAGGATTTCCTGCCGTTGTATTCTGCGGCCGGCCGGACCGGTGTTCTGAGCCCCCACCAAAGCCATTGCGGCTACCTGGCAGCCGAAAGCATGCGCAGTGATGATTTCCATCACCAGGTCAGAGCCCAGAATCTCGGCGCCGTGGCTCCGGGCCAGTTCCGCCTCCGCACGGGTGCAGATATGGAATCCTGGCTGGGCCTGATAAGTACAGAGCTTCGGAGAAATCCCAACCGTATCCAACGCATTGACCAACTCGGAATTGAGTTCCTGGGCCAGGACATTGCTTAAGTCCGGATAAGGTTCCGGCAGAAGCTCTGCCAAACCGTCCAGAGGTGAACCAGAATACCCGTTCAGAAAATCAGTCAGCAGAGTCCAGTTGCCAGTCTTCAGTTCCGCTTGCAGACTGATGCAGCTGTCGATAAAAATCTGCCGGTGCAGGCCAAGCTTCCAGGCCGCCGCCAGCGGCAGCAGGCAGGGATACAAGCCCAGACCCTCACTGAGATGACGATGGCCCTGCAGAACCAGGATGTGAATATCCTGGCATGGTCCCCAGAGCAGCCGCGGCTGCAACCGGTCCGGGGTGTGCTGCTGCGGCATACCCGGCAAGGCGGACAACGGCAGGCAGGCTGGCGCAGCACTGAAGAGCCCCTCAATCTCGAAACCAGGCCCGAATTGGAGGAAAAATGCCCCCTGCCGGCAATCCGGGAATGCTTCTTCCAGGCAGCTTGCTGCCCGTTCCAGCGCTGCTCCGCTTAATTGAGCCGGGGGCCGGTGCATCACCAGGTGACCTCCACTTGGGCAGGCGAGGGCTGGAACAGCGAGCTGGCCTCTGCTGTTGCCGGCCAGGCATATTCCCAAACGACCTGATTGAAAGCAGTACTCCGGCCATTGCTGCGGATAACCGCAGTCGGCGTAGTCACGGCCAGCGACACACTGGTGCCCTGGCAAAGCTTTTGCCAGCGCGCCAGCTCAGCCCGGTCCAGTTTTTCAGGCAGAACAGCCAGTGGTCCGCTCAAATGCCAGTCGCCCAGCACATCCTTGGTCAGCCTGAGAGTCCCGAAAGCACCGTTTGCCATCGCCTGCGGGACGTCGCGGGCCAGGACGATGATCTGCACCTGCAGATCAGGACCCTCCTGGCTCTGCCGGTACTGCCGCAGCTCCAGGCCGCGAGCCGCGAAATATTCTTTTGCGGCAGCTTCATCCAGAAACAGGCTCAGCGGAGTGCCGCCATCAACTTCTCCCAGCACCCGGAGGCCTTCCCGCAGCAAAGGGGCATATTCCCGGGGCAAGGTGTAGTCATAGGTGGCAATGCAGGTCGAATCTTTGTGGAAGACCAGCGTCTGACGGAAAGTCAGGCAGCCGCTAAACAGGCTGACACCCAGCAACAGCAGCAACAGGGTTTTCAGACCCGGGAAAGCTTTTTTCGGGAGGGAAATTATAGTATGCATATTGCTTTAAGATAACGCAACCTTTTTGAACTGCCAGTCAGAGCAAAAAAAAGCCCCGGCTGCGCCCCCCCCCACAGCCCCAAAGCGTACAATATTCCGGCAAGACTATGACCCACAAGCTTAAAATCGGTATCGGACTGTCAGGTGGTACGGACAGCAGCTTCGCCGCATTTTTACTTAAGCAGCAAGGTTGCGATGTGCACGCATTCACCATGCGTCTGCAGGGTAACAGCGCCGCTGTCGCTAAAGGCCGCCGAGTGGCGGAAAAACTTGATATCCCGTTCCAGGTGCTGGAGCTGCAGGACCGTTTTGAAGAATTGGTGCTGACGCCTTTCGTGGAAAGCTATGCCCGGGGCTTGACCCCATCACCTTGCGTACTCTGCAATCGCGACCTGAAATTCGGGCTGATGGGGCAGGCAATCCTGGATTCCGGCTGTGATTTGCTGGCGACTGGACATTACGCCCGGCTGAAAACGGCAGCAGATGGCAGCGTGCGCCTGCTGCGCGGAATTGATGCCGGCAAGGAGCAGAGCTATTTCCTGGCCCAGTTATCGCAGGAGCAATTGGGCAAAACCTGTTTCCCGCTCGGGGAATGGCGCAAGGAAGATGTCATCCGGCAGGCCAAAGCCCGACAGCTGGTACCGGAAAACGAAAGCGAAAGCCAGGATTTGTGCTTCCTGCCGGACGGAGATTTCGCCGCCCTGGTTGCAGCCCGCCACCCGGAGCTGCAGCGGGAAGGATGGATTATGGATGAGTCCGGGCGGAAGCTGGGACGTCATAACGGAGCGTTCCGCTATACCTATGGGCAGCGTCAGGGCCTGGGCCTGGGCGGCGGTCCCTGGTTCGTATCCCATATCAATATCCCGGATAATCTGGTGATAGTCACTCATGCCAAGGCAGTGATGTCCCGGCAGGTGTATCTGCGAGGCATGAACTGGCTGCCGTCACCGCCGCTGCCGGGAGAGGGCGTTGAATGTCAGGCCCAGGTGCGATATAACATGAAAGCCCGGGACGCGCATATCGTCGCTGTCCCGAACGGCTGCGCCAGGCTGGAATTTAACGACCCGGTCAGCGCAGTCACCCCGGGACAGCTGGCAGTCTGCTATCGCGGCGAAGAAGTGCTCGCTTCAGGCTGGATAGAAGTAAATAATGGGGCCGTAGCGCAATAAACTAAAATCGCACATCTTGTTTCCATGCCGTCGGTGCTGTCCGTGGACAAACGCCTTTGCCCAGGTTTTACCTCACTTATTGCATTGTCATTTGCATTTTAAGAAAACCGCATTTATATAAATAATATTACAGAAGCATTCCTGGTCTGTAATTAAACAGCGACAAAAAACCAAGAAAGGACAAGCCATGCTCAGATTTGTAACAACATTGATAACTTTGACATTGGGACTCAGCTTATTCGGTGCCGATTTTTATGTCTGCCAGAGCGCGGGCAAGAAAAAGGGCCCCGGCACCAAGGAGGCACCCTACCGGGCGATATTCGACGCGGTCAAGAATGCTCAGCCCGGCGATACCATCCATATTGCGGCTGGTTCCTATACAGGGCAGATGGGAGCAAGTGAGATCATTATCGACAAGCCCGTGACGATTATTGGCGGCTACAGTCCCGGTTTCACCGAACGCAACGTCACCAAGTATCCGACGCTGATTCAGCCCAGCAATGACAAAAACGATACGAAAGGACTCGGGGTTCTTACACTTGACCTGCCGTCCGGCCCCGGGCCTGATATGGTCATTGACGGTCTGATAATCGACCAGAGTTACATGAACAGCTATCACGATGTCAAGGGCAAACCCGAAGGCGTGGAAACCGGCAAGTGGCTCGAACC
>JAAZIZ010000315.1 GCA_012800565.1 Lentisphaerota bacterium | reverse complement strand
GCACAAGGGATAGGCTTTGCCATTCCGCTGTCCAGGATTGAGCTCTTTCTCAGCTACTGGCTGCGTCCATCGCATTTTGCCAATGCTTATTTCGGCTTCCGGCCCGGGGCTGACCTGAGTCTGGGGCCGAATAGCGGCATTTGCCTGCCGGAGCTTCTGGATGACAGTCCGCTGGATGCGGCTGGTTTGAAGTCCGGTGACGAGGTTATCTCTGTCAATGGCCGGCGCGTCTCCCGCCTGATGGATTTAGGTCGTGCGATTTGGAGCGTTACAGTTGGTGACAAGGTTGAATTTGTCTTGGCCAGCGGCAAGAAAGTCAGCGTTTCAGCCGGCGCTATGCCGCTGCCGCTGCTGGTTCGCACTCGCCTGGGGTTGAGTCTGCAGCGCCTGACGCCGGCATTGCGTCAGGCCATGGGCCTGCCGGATGATCTGGAGGGGCTGGCGATCAGTGAGATCATTCCCCAGGAAATGTTTTCGATGCAGCAGAACCTCTGGCGCGATATCTTGAAGCGCGGAGATATCATTGTTGAGTTTGCCGGTCAGAAAGTCGGCACATTGGAGGCACTGGGAGAGCTGCTGGCGGACAGCCACAGCGGGCAGTCGGCGCGGATGATCGTAATCAGCATCAATCATCAGCGCCGGACATATCAGCCTTTTGCGCTGGACGTAATCCTGAACTGAAGCGGCGAAGTTATTCCTGCCGCAGGGGTACAAGAAAAAACTCCGGTCGTCTGCGGCACCCGGGTTATTCCTGGCAGCCGCAAATCGCCGGAGGTGGTGGCGTCACGCAGTCTTGCCCGCGCCCTTACAGGAAATTTATTGAGGTACCGGTGCGGGCTGACTCATAGACGGCGCAGATCAGCTCTACCGCGCGTTTCCCTTCCGAGCCGGGAGCGGTCAGATGGCTGCCTCCCTGGATGGCGTCCGTGAGTTCCTGCAGCTGGCGCCGATGTCCTTCGCAGCTGATGGCCATGGGGTCGGTGGCGCCGCCCTGAGTGCCTTCGCTTTGGCTGCAGACCCGCCGGATTTCCTCGTCTTCGGGCTTCTCCTCCACGAAATCCCAGCGGATGATCCGGTCTCCTTCCAAGACTACGCTGCCCTTGGTACCGGACAGTTCAACGCGGCGGGGGAAACCTGGGGCGCAGGCGGTGCTGGCCTCAATAGTTCCCAGAGAGCCGTTCTTGAACTGCACCATAGCCACCACGGTGTCTTCGACTTCGATGCCCTGGTGCATGACCCGGGTGAAGCGGCCGGTTACCTCGCGCGGATCGCCGTTGAAATGGAGCAGCAGGTCGACGGTATGGATGCCCTGGTTCATCAGTGCGCCGCCGCCATCCAGGCGCCAGGTTCCGCGCCAGCCGGCATTAGCGTAGTATTCCGGGGTCCGGTACCAGCGCACGCTGGCGCTGGCCAGGACGTGCTGGCCGAAGCGTCCCTGGTCGACGGCCTGTTTGATTTTCCGGACTGAGGTACTGAAGCGTGATTGGAATACTGCTGAGAGCCTGACGTTATGGGTTTCGCAGGTTCGGATCAGGTCATTGGTTTTGCTGACCGTGATTTCCAGGGGTTTTTCACAGAGGATATGTTTGCCGGCGCAGGCGGCCGGGATTGCACATTGGGCATGCACTCCGCTGGGAGTGGCAATGGTCACTGCATGTACTTCAGAGGCCAGCAGTTCTTCCATGCTTTCGGCGCAGCGGCAGTTGTGCTTGGCGGCGAATTCCCGGGCGCGTTCCAGAACTGTGTCATAGACCATAACCAGCTCGGCATTCGCGATCTGAGCCAGGGCTGCAGCGTGCAGATTGGCAATGGCACCGGTGCCGATGATGCCATATTTTACTTTTCCGGCCATATTCCAGTCTCCTTAATTAAGAATCAAAAGTTCGCGGGCAAACGAGGACAGTTTTTCCGCCGGCCCCCTGCGGATAATCAAGCCGTCTTCCCAGCGCAGGCCCATGCCGTTTTCATACAGGAACATATCGGCCATAAAGACCATATTTTCCTCCAGGGTGTAGGTCGAGGAGGTCTCCAGGAACGGGTATTCGCATTCCATCTGTCCGCAGCCATGGGCCGGTCCGTACAGCAATGCGTGGCCGTAGCCTTGCTGTTTGACAAAATCATGGATTTTAGTGGCCACTGTGCCGGAATGCTCTCCGGCCTGCATCAGTTCGAAAGTCAGATCGCTGGCATCCAAGCCGACCTGCATCAGGCGGCGGATATTGTCGGGACAAGGTCCGAGAACCACTGGTCGTCCGACGCTGGCGCTGTATCCTTCGCATTTGGCACCGACGCTGAGGTGGATGATTTCACTCCTCTGGACTTTGCGCAGCGATGGGCGGCTGATGGCCTGATTGGAATTCGGGCCGCTGCAGCACCAGATGGGATATCCGGTGGCTTCGGCACCATTGGCCAGCATGGCAGCGGTGGCGATGCCGCAGAGTTCGACTTCGCTCATGCCCGGTTTGATGTTTTCCAGTACGGCGCGGAAGCCGATTTCAGATATTTTGGCGGCCTGGCGCAGGCATTGCAGCTCATTGGGCGTTTTCTTGATGCGGATCCGGTTGATGATATCATCTGCCTCGACGACCTGTTCGACTCCTCCCAATGCTTTCTGGATTTTAAGCATAATTGGATATGGGAACATATACCATCCGGCGATACCGAGCTTGCGGATTTTGAATCGTCCCAGTATTTCCGGCCAGTCGGGGTGGGGTGAGCCGGGGTAGTCCGGCTGTGATGATTCCCGGAAGTCCATGACCTGGATGATATCGGGCAAGCGGGAGCGGCTTTTGGCATAGGTGAGGCATTCCGGGCCGATGACCAGTGCGGCTGCTCCTTGTTTTGGGATTATGACCGCGCAGGTCTCGAAACTGGGCCAGTAATCGGCAAAATAGCGTACGCCGGCTGGCTCACTTTCGGTGGAGAAGACCATCACCGCATCCAAATCGGTATCGGCGATAATTTCCTGCACTCTGGCGATGCGTTCCTGAAAATCCTGATTTTGCAAAATCATTCTGTCCTCCTGGAGTATTTTGCGGGTTGGTTACACACGACTGCCTAGATGATGGTTTGGCGATAATTGTTACTGCGTCTGCTTCTGTTTTACTTTAGTCTCTCAATTGCAGAAAGGCAAATCAGTGCCAACCGGCAAAAATCTTGTCTCCGGGGTGTAAAATGTCGGCTGGGCATTACATTTACGAAAGCTGAATTTTTCGCCGGCTGCAGTCAGCAGCTTGGTCTTTCCGGTTGGTTGAGATGATGGTCAGAAAGAGGTGGGCAATGAAAGTACAGGAAATTTCTCCAGGTGCGTACAGTATCAGCAGTGCAAAGTATGTTCTGAGCTTGGCGCCGGGACTGGGAGCCGCCCAGTTAAACTTGAAGCACAGCTCGCAATGTTATCGTTTTTTTGCCGGCGGTGATTGTCTGACGGTCGGCGGACGGGAGGATTGTTCCCGGATTGGAGCCTGGCGAATCCTCACCCAGAATGACCGGGAGGTCGTCTTCTGCCGGGAATTCAGTTCCAACTTATGGGAGAAGAAGCAGTTCTTGCTGGTCTGCAGGCCGGGATGCCTGGAATTCCAGCATATCCTGCAGGGACGCGGACAGCTCCAGGAAGTGCGCTTTTTCCGGGGACGGTACCAAGGCTTCGAGTATGGCTTCGCAGGGGAATTCGATGAAATATACAACACTGCACCGAATTTCCAGGAGCGGCGCTATTATCATCCGATTGAGCATTTGGAAATTTCCAACGGCAACTGTCTGGAGTCCTGGGCTGGCGGGCAGGCTCTGGCTTCGCCCTGCCATTGCCTGGGGTTGCGGGACCGCCGGGAGGAACGTTTCCTGGTCGCGGGACTGGCAGCTGAG
>JAAZIZ010000314.1 GCA_012800565.1 Lentisphaerota bacterium | reverse complement strand
TGGCTGTGGCCAAGGCGCAGCATGCAACTGCACTTGCGGCAGAGAGCCGTGCCAAAGCCGGGTTGGCTAACGCGGAAGCAGTGGTACAGGTGGCTGCTGCCGGACGCGATACTGCTCTGGCGGTTCTCGAAGCGGCGAAAACGGCTTTGAAAGCGGCGAAGGAAACTCTGGTCAGCGCTGAAGCGAATGCCGAACCGCTGCGTTTGCGCGCGGCGCGTTTCAAGGAACTTATCGAGAGCAGGGCAGTCAGCCAGCAGGCTTTTGATGATGCGGATGCGGGGCGACGCCAGGCGGAGGCCGCCATCAGGCGTGCGAGTGCCGCAGTTGACGGGGCTGCCGCTGAACAGGTGCGTGCCGAGAGCGGAGTAAAGGTGACGGATGCCGAACTCGAAAGAGCCCAGGCGGGACTGCTGGCCAGTAAAGCCGAAGTTGAAGGCGCGGCGGCAGGCGTGCAGAGCGCCCTGGCGGCTGTCAAGAGCGCGGAAGCAGTGCTGGATAATGCGCAGATCAATCTGGGTTACACGAAGGTCACGGCACCGATTTCGGGACGCATTGGCCGTTCGAATGTTACTGTCGGGGCATTGGTGACGGCGCATCAGCCGCTGCCTCTGGCGACCGTGCAGCAGATCGACAAAGTCTATGTCGATGTTCCGCAGGCAAGCGCTGATCTGCTGCGCTTGCAGCGCCGTCTCGTGGATGGCCGTCTGTCGCATAATGGAACGCAGAATGTCGTCAAGCTGAATCTCGAAGACGGCAAGCCCTATTCGATCGAGGGAACGTTGCAATTCCGGGATATCACCGTCGATCCAAGCACCGGTTCTTTTATCCTGCGCATGGAGTTTCCCAATCCGCAACGCATATTGCTACCCGGGATGTTTGTACGTGCAAAGGTCGAGGAAGGGGTCAAGGAGGATGCCATGCTTGTGCCTCAGCAGGCAGTCGCCCGCGATACAAAAGGCAATCCGACCGTCATGCTTATTGATGCAGCCGGCAAGGCCGAGGTGCGCAATGTGCGTCTGGACCGTGCCATCGGCAACCAATGGCTGGTTCTCGAGGGGCTGAAACCCGGCGACCGGGTGATCTTTGAAGGAATGCAGCGTCTCCGTCCCGGCGTGCCGGTGACCGAAACCGCTCCGGTTAATCCGGGCGCAAAATCCGCCGCCAGCAACAAGCAGTCCTGAATTCGATCTAACGTTATTGATGGAGAATATTTATGTTGTCACGTTTTTTCCTTGATCGTCCGGTCTTTGCCTGGGTGGTTGCGATCTTCATCATGCTGCTGGGTTGTCTGTCGATCTACCAGCTGCCGATTTCCCAGTATCCCGATCTGGCGCCGCCGATGATCAGTATTACGGCGATGTATCCCGGCGCATCCGCCGAGACGGTCGAAAACAGTGTCACCCAGGTGATCGAGCAGAACATGACCGGCCTTGACGGCATGCTGTATCTTTCTTCGTTCAGTGATTCCGCAGGCACTTGCCGCATGGAACTGACCTTTGCGCCGGGGGTTGATCCAGACCTGGCCTGGACGAAAGTGCAGAATAAGCTGCAACTGGCCACGGCCAGCCTGCCGGAGGTTGTGCAGCGCATGGGTGTGCAGGTGACCAAATCCACCCGCAATTACCTGATCCTGGT
>JAAZIZ010000313.1 GCA_012800565.1 Lentisphaerota bacterium | reverse complement strand
TTGTTTACGGTCGGACCGCGTAAGGTTCTGGGACTGCCGCCGCCGAGTCTGGCCAATGGCGCACCGGCTGAACTGACCATCCTGGACCCCGAAGTGGAGCATACGCTGGAGGTCGCCTCTTTCCACTCAAAGTCCCGCAACTGCCCCTGGCAGGGAGTCTCCTGCCGGGGCCGGGCGCTGGGCAGTCTGAGCCACGGGCAGCTGTGGGGAGAGGTCTGGGATTGCCATTTGTCGGGACGGCACGGCAAGAGCAGCGCTGGATGAGGCTGAGAGGCTGCAGAGCGCCGGTCCAGGCAAGCAAAAAACACACATGAGCAAAACGAAAATATTATCGCTGCTGATTGTTACCGGTCCGGGTGGTGATGCGCAAGGCTGGGGGGATTTATCGGTCACGGAGACTCTCTGTGCGAGTCTGCGCGAGGCCGGTTATGCAGTACAGCTGGCCTTTGTCAGAACGCCGGAGGAATTCATTGCGGCTCTGCGCACGAATCCTGCCGACCTGGTTTGGAGTTGTTTGTATTACTTCACCGAGAAAGAGGATATCATCGGTATCGATCCGGCAGCGGTGTGGGTCTCGGACCTGCTGGAGGAGCGAGGGATGCCGTATATCGGCCCCTCCGCTCAGACCATGAAAAATCTGATTCTCAAGTACACCACTCATTGTCTGATGCGCAAGCGGGGGGTGGCAGTACCGGAACACCATTTGATCAATATCGGAGAGGACATCCCGGAGCTGCCGTTGCCGGCTTTCGTCAAGCCGAACGGCGAGTCGCGCTCCATCGGCATCAGTGATGCCAGTGTGGTGAATACCCGGGCAGAGCTGTGCCAGCAGGTGGCCCGCATGCATCGGGAACTGCAGCAACCGGCGCTGGTCGAGGATTATCTCCCCGGCGAGGAATATACTGTGCTGATGCTGGGGAATGGCCCGCGGCAGGAAATTCTGCCCGGCAAGGTCAGCGTGGATGAGTCCTGCTACGGTCGCTACCGCATCCTGCGCAGCGATTTGCGCGGGGTGGGCAAAACCCGCATTTCCATCCCGGAAGACCCGGCCCGCTTTGCCGAGGCGGTGGCCTTGAGCCGGCAGGCTACTGAAGCGCTGGATTGCCTGGACCATGTCCGGCTGGATTTACGGGTCGATGCCCAGGGCAAACTGCGGGTCATTGAAATCAACGGCATCCCCGGCCTGAAGCCGGTTAAAAGCTGGAGCCCGCAGATTTACTCGCTGTATCATCCTGTTCCCGGCGGACCGATGCTGGAATATCGGCATCTGCTGGAAAAAATTGTCTGCAGCGCCCGCGAGCGCTGGCAGTTGTAAACTGTATTTAACAATGTATTACCAACCGATGTTTTTGGCTTGGAGACAACTACAAGGAGATAAAAAAAATGATGTCACGACTCACTTGTTTCTGGCTGTTGGCGGTTCTGGGAGTGTGGGCGCAAACTGCGGCTGAGGTTCCTGCGCTGGTACGCGGGGGGGTGACCTACGATTTTGCCGCTCTTTCTGCGGCCAGATTCCAGGCTGCAGAGGAAGAAGGCGTGAACCTGCTGAGCAATGGCGATTTTTCGTTGCCGAATGCCGCCAGCAGAGCCGAATACCCGTATCGTTGGGATAATTCCTACAGCTACATCCATCACCCGGACCGGGCCAGGACGCAGCCTCTGCAGGGCAAAATCCGTGACTTCATCACCTGGGACATCCAGGACGGAGTAGCTTCAATTGTAAAAACTCCCGGTTTGCAGGAGCTCTGCGGCGATTTGACCCCAGAGGTTTCTGCCGCCTGGAGCAAAATCGTGCGTCTGCCCAATCTTGAGGGCGGTACTTTCCGCCTGGTATTTGATTATCAAGCCCAGCATCAGTCCAGCGGCAACAATATGGTTCTGGTCTTGTTCAAAGGGGCCACTGGTGACCCTTGGAGAACTGCGGCGATGCCCGGGATGCTGACCCTGGGCTTCAATGACCTGGTCGGGGACTGGGGGCTGTTCAGTCAGGAAATCGTGGTTCCGGCCGGTGCCCAGTACCTCAGCCTGATTTTCCGGATTGACGGCGTTGGTACCATGAAGATGCGTAATGTCCGTTTGCAACAGGTGCAGAAGCAGGAAAAACTGACCCTGAAACTTTCGCCGCAGGGTTTTCTGGACAGCGTATTCACGCTGTCTCAGCACCAGCCGGCAGTGATGACTTTTGTTTGGCGGCGCAACGGCACTGCGGAAGAAGCGAAACTCAAGAGGCCTTATCATCTGCTGCGCTTTCCTAAAGGGGTCAAATTCCTGCAGGTCGCTGATAATCTGCCTTTTACCCTTGAGGAAGACGATGCCGGCACGCTGGTCAAAGTCGACTTGGGCAGCGGATACCGCAATCGTCCCTCAACCATCAACGGCTTTGACTTCTATCTGGTACTGACAGCGTTGATCACCACTGAACTTGAGCCAGGGACTCAGGTCGGTTCGGGCAGTTGCTGGATTGAGGATGAGGGGGCCGTAGTGTCCAATCAGGAACAGTACAGTTTCGCGGTTATGCCCGCCATAAAAGTCAAGACACGTACGCAGAAATACTTCCCCGGCTTCTATATCGGCGGGAGATACTATAATTTTAACCCGGAGAACAATGATTTTCTGGCAGAATTTTTACATGGCGTGGGCGTGCGCTGGATTATTGGCCAGCCGGCAGTCGGGAACCAGCTGTCATCCTGGCGGAAAGCCGGTATTGAGGTGGTGACTCCGGAGCTGTATTACATCGCCAACGGTTTCCGCATCGGTCCGCCCAAAGACCGTCCGGAAGCAGATAAATATAAATTTCTCGGCGACAGCCCGGACCGGGACCTGGAGATGGCCAGCTGCCCGATTGCGATCTATGAAAAACGGCCGTTCTTTACCGAGACGGTCTGCAAATATCTGCAGGATAATTTGCAGGGCACCGACGGGCTCTGGTCCAACTGGGAGCCCTATATGTTCGCTGGCAAAGGTTGTTTCTGTGACAGCTGCCGGGAGGCTTTCGCCAAATTTATCAATGTTCCCTTGGAGCAGCTGCGCCAGGAATGGCCGCTGGAATTAGGCCGGGGCCGGAAATATTATGAGCAGGCGGTACGCTTCCGCAGTCTGGAACACGCCAAGGTGGTGCGTACTCTGCATGAGACGATCTGCGCCATAACCGGCGGGGAAAAATCCTTCGGCTTTATTCCTGGCATCGCCTGGTGTGAGATGGCCAGCTGCTGGCCGAATATCGAAAATGGCAAAGAAGTCCATCAGTCCGATTACGCCTCGGATTTGCGCTGGATCGATCCTTGGGGGCCGTATCCCAGCTGGGACACTCAAAAGCCTTATGTCTATCGCAAAGCCAACAACTTGTCAACCTTTGTCTCGGCCAAGGATGTCCGGGCCCAGGTGAATAAAGATCATCCGCCCCAATCACGCCCGAAGCTGCTGGCTTTCCCGCATGGCATTCAGGGCTCAGCCTGGGTGACCCAGCCGGAAGCCATGGAAATGGACTTGAACAGCTTTTTCTTCAATGGCTATGAAGCGGCAACGCTGTATATCTTCCCCCGCGGCTATGATAACCGCTACTGGGCCGCTTTCGCCAGAGCTGCGAATCACGCCGCCGAATTCGAAGAGTATGTGGCTGATGGTCAGCGCATTGACGAACAGGTCACTCTGACGCCTCAGCAGCCCTACAGCCTGCCGGCCGGAAGAGTTACCGGGTATCTGCCCGAGCTTACCGATGTCTCAATGCTGCAGCATGTGGCATACCGCCTGGGAGACAAAAACATTGTCGCGGTGTTCAATTTTTGGGAAAAAGGCCCAGCTTTCTTCCAGCTGCAGCTGTCCGGTCTGCCGGCGAGGGAAAAATATCAGGTTTATGCGGGTGGCAAGCTGTTTGCACCGGGAAAGACCGGATTCTTCACCCCGGCCGCCAATTATTACACAGGGAAACAACTGTCGGACGGTATTGAGCTGTTTGTCGGGGCAGTGCGCTGCGTGGTCTTTTCCATCGTCCCCACATCCGGAAATTCCGCGAAAGCGGATTTCACTACTTCCAGCATCCGGAAATTCCGCCAGGCTCTGCTGCCGGAGCTGGAGAAGGCTGCGGCTGAGGATGCTCTTTATGAAGAGCGTTATGGTTTCAAGTCTTCGAAACTGGTAGAGATGGAGAATGCTGGTATTGTCTGCAAGGCTGACAACCAGAATGGTTTACTGCAGCTCAGCGCCGGTAAGAATACCTTGAGCATCAACTGCAAGACGATGAGCGTGATTGCCTGGACCGTTGACGGCCAGCCCCAGCTGCTGGGCAGCGATGTCTCCGGCCTGGGGACGGTCGCGTTCTGGTCGCCGTCCTATCAGATCAATGTCCCCTTTGTGGTCACCGCCCAGGAGAAAGTCGAGGGCGGGCTGCTGGTGAGCGGTGAGATTAAAATCCATAACCAGATGTCGACTGACTTGGAGTATCTGACGGTGCGGCAAACCTTTATCATCACTGATCAGGGCCGCCGGGTCGAGGTCAAAACCGAGCTCTGCAATGAGTCTTCGGATGAGAATCCACGCAGTATCCGGGCCGGCTTGCGTTACCATTGTTTCCCGGCTGCTCCAGCTCAGGAAGGCGGGTATATTGAGTACAGCAGCAATGGTAAGACAGGCAAATTCAGCCGTAAGTTCAGCCGCTCGCTGTTTTCCGTCGGCGAGGCTGAATTTGAGCAGATCATCCGTTCGGTGTTCGAAGTCAAGGAAGACACGCTCAAGATCGACCACCCCGCGGTCAGATTCGTCAACCAGAAGAATGTGGCTGAATTCAAGCTGTCCCCGGCGGATGCCTTTTTGGGCTATGCTTTATGGGATTCCCCCAGCCAGACTTCCAGTACTTTCGAAGCCTGTTTCCAGACAGTCAATTTGGGTAGCAAAGGTGACAAAGCCAGCTTCGGTTTGGTTATGCAGGTGAAATAATCTCAGTCAGCTATCCATGATATTGTGGACATGGTGACACTTTGAGCCCTGGAAAACTGAAGCATCACTCCATCTCTTGGCGTTCTTGGCGGTTGGTTCCTCTTTATTGGACCGCTGAGAACGCCAAGAACGCCAAGGGTATAGCGGCCTGCCCTGGGAAATCATAACCATCTACCTGCCTCCTATCTCCTGAATTTCCTGGTCAGCAGACCAGGAAAATGGAGAAATAGCGCTTCAGGGATTATATTATCTCCCGGCAACTGACCGCAACGGAGTGTCTTCTTGGCTAACAAACAGGCAAAAAAATTGTACCTTCTGACCGGCACGGATGAAGCGCAGATATCCAGTGCAGCTGAAAGGCTGGTCGAGGAATTGCTGGGACCGAATCCAGACCCGTTTGTCTGTGATATCATTCAGGAGGGCGATACCGGGGCGAACCACGAGACCCTGCGGACCTTGGTTCGGTCGATAATGTCACCACCGTTTATGGGTGAACATAAGACCGTGTGGCTGAAACACAGCAGTGCCTTTGCGAGCGAAGGCGATGCCAAAGCCAATGACCCGCTGGCAGTGGCTCTGCGCGAGTTGTCGGCGCTGATTCAGGCGGGCCTGCCGGATTATCTGACGCTGATTCTCGACGGCCCGAACTGCGACGGCCGCAAGGCTTTGTACAAAGCCTGCAGCGCACAGGGCGAAGTGCGGGTCTTTGCCCGTCCGGACCTGAGCCGTCCCCGCGGGCATGACGAAATGACTGCGATTCTGCAGCAAGCGGCCCAGCTGAAGGGGGTGCAGCTGCCTCCACCGGTCTGCGAATACTTGCTTGATGTACTCGGCGGAGACAGTGCCGCCATTGACAGCGAACTGGAAAAAATCATCTGCTATATTGGCGGAACCGATAAGGAAGTGACTCTTGCTGATGTCCAGCAAGTCTGTGTGGGACGCGGCGAAGAACAGTCCTGGGCCGTAGCAGAAGCCTTGGGGCAGCGCGACTTGCAGAAGTCCCTGGCAGTAGCTGACAGCCTGGTCTCCCAAAGCAAAAATCCGGACCAGACAGCCCGGTCGCTGATTATGAGCGCAGCGGGATTTTTCCGGCAATCGTTGCGCATCTTAGTGTTTATACACGAGAACCGCCTGGCCACACCGACTGCCCTGAAACTATATCTCGAAGCGCTGCCTGCGGAGAAAAAAAGCAAGAATCGCCGGGAAATCACGGGTATGCATCCCTACCGGGTGATGAAGCTGGCTGAACAGGCTGAGCGTTACAGCCCTCATGAAATGATTCAGGCAATCAGAATTCTCCGGGATGCACTCTGGCAGACGGTCAGCTCCTCCACTGCCGCTGCAGTTGCTTTAGAAAATGCACTGCTGCAGATTATCGGCTGGCAGCAGTGTCGGCGCTGAGCACTGGGCTGCAGGTGGGCTGGGCAGGCGTGCGCAGCCAAGATGCCTGAATATACCTGAAAGGAACCTCGAATGAGCAGAAACGGCTTGGAAAATAATCTTGATGTGCTGGAGATTTTATCTGAGGCACTGACCATTCCCATGACTCTGGATGAGGGTTTGAACCGCATCATCCGGATGACCTGCCGCCTGATGGAGACCGAGCAGGCGGCTTTCCTGCAGATTGATGAGGAGCATAAGTGCTTTATTATCCGCGCTGCAATCGGTTTGGACAGCGAGAACTTCTGCGTCGGACAGCCTCTGCAGTTGCCTGACCGGCTGCAGAGCATCCTTTGGCGCTTGCGGAACATCCATCAGATCAACTGGGTGGATTCCGGCATTGAAGGCATCAAGTTCCCGATTATTGCTATGCCGATTCAGTTCAAGGGCATACGCATCGGACACCTGATTACCGGCGGTGCCCACGACAGCTCCACCACCAAGGACCCGATCCGGCGCAACCTGTTCGCTTTGCTTGGACCGTTTGCTTCCCTGATTATTGAGAATGCCAAGGCTACTGACCTTCTGTCGCAGCGTTTCGTTATGCATTCCCGGGAGCTGCTCAAGTCAGCCGAACGCGAAGCCACCAACGGCAATGCCGCCGAGCGCCTGATGGTAAACAGTATCAGCAATCCGATCAAAGTTGTGCGGCTGCTGGCAGAGTCATTCCATCGCGAGCTTGCATCGGCAGGGTTCTCGACCGGGCATATCACCATCGCTGCAGCGCACATCCTGGACTGTGCGCTGAAAAACTGCACCAACTCAGCGGCCGTTGACGCCAATAAGCCGGCGGCGGAGGACAGTAAATCCTGAATTCTGCCCTCATCCCGTCACTGTGTGTTGCTTGACTACTTCCGGAAATCTCCGGCACAGATAAAACAAGAAAGGAATTCGCATGGCCATGCATTATCCGCACCCGCAAGCGTGTTTTGACTTCCACCTGCATACGCATTGGAGCTACGATGCCACAGCATCCGTGAAGCAGTATTTTCAGGATGCCCAGCGTTTGCAGCTGCGGGCCATTGCCATTACCGAACACCAGACCATGGACTCCTGGGAAGATATCCAGGAAGCTGCCCGTCAGTTTCCCTCAGTCCGCTATGTCCCCGCCGCTGAGATGACTGTGACCTGCTCCATTGGTTCGGTTGATATGGTCTGTCTCAATCTGCCTGTTCCCACTCCTCCCGAACTGGAAGCCGTTTTTGCTCGCTATCGTAAATGGCAGTGCGATTACGGTGATATGCTCTCAGAGTTCTATATCAAGGAAGGCATCCCCGCTGACCGCGAATTCCGGCATACGCTCCTGCAGATGTACCGGCCCCGGAAATGTATTGAGAAGCAGGGCATTACCCACGTCCAGAATGGCGTCTGGCGCAAGACGATGCTCCTCAATGGCTGGATCAAAAACCAGGAGGAATTAATCCGTCTGGAGAAGAAGCGCTGGGATGAGGGGTACCGCATTCCGTATCCGGAAGCAGAAAGCGTTCTGCCGCTGATCCGCAAATTAGGCGGAGTGGTGTTTATTGCTCATCCCAAGGGATATTTTAAAATTTGCGATCAGTCCCGCATGGACGCATTGCGGGAGGAACTGCAATTTGACGGTATTGAGTGTTCGCATTCCGGTTTCGGCTGCGAAATAAGCAAATTCTACCGCAGCTATGCCCGCAAACATAAACTGCTTTGCACTGGCGGTTCGGATAACCATGGCAGCCCGTATCATGTGCTGCTGGGAGTGGGGGGAGACCACCATGCCTTCGCTCATCATCCGGGGCTGCCGGAAGACCTTGAGGCGATCCTGGAAAGAGTGACCCTGTTCTGACCTTCCGGCCGATCCGCCGCGTAAATAAAATAAATATCCTGCGGGGCTATTGCTCAACCGCGGGGACTGCGGAATTGCGGAAAGCATCCAGGCCGCCCAGAATATATTTCTGCATCTGTTCTATCAATGGCTCCGGATTATCCATAAAGGCAGGCCGGAGGTTGTACAGCGGATGCTGCCGCAGAATGCTGTCCTGCTGCAGGCGTTCCCATTTCAAACGGAAGTTCATCAGGTCCAATAAGGGACCATGCACGCAGAGCAGGCAGCATTTCAGGGTTTTATCATCAGTCAAAGGAGCAAGATAATCCGCGATCACGGCTTTGAACCAAGCCTGGATCGGCTCCAAATAACGACCCATCAATGCCAAATGCAGCGGACTGGGACTGCTGGTCTCATGGTGCACAATCTTGGCAAAACAGGACATCCTGCCATCGCCCGCAATGGACAGAACGCTGATGCGAATCAAGGAGCATAATTTTTCCCGTGCATCGCTGGCGCACTGCATTTCGCGATTAAGACGCACCGCCTCGCCTTGGAAGAGGTCTTCCCAGACCGCAAGATATAAATTCGCCTTGCCGCGAAAATAGTAACTGATGGCCGCGACATTCGCATCCGCCAAGGAGCAGATATCCTGCGTCTTGGCAGCGCGATAGCCATGCTGGGCGAAAACTTCACAGGCGGAGGTCAGAATCTTTTCCTGGGTAGTGGCCATATCTGCTTAAGCGTTGATTTCAAATGGGGATTTCGGGGCAGGACAAAAAAACAGGGCCGGCAGGATGACCGGCCCTTATTGCAGATTCATTTCGCGAAGCTGCCGAAGATGCCGCTGTAGGCGGCGCTGTACGGTGAGACGCTGGTGTGGGTTCTGACTTTTGCAATTGGCATCCAGTCGACATGGCCATCGAAATAGAGGAAATTCATGCCGCCGTTGTGGCGCTCAAGAAGTATCTCTTCCAGCCAGGGATTCTTAAAGAAGTTGTTGTCATTGACGTCAAAAGCGTCAAACAGAAAGACCTTGCTGCCCGGCTTTTTGACGTGCCGGAAACCCGCGTTATAAAGCTCCAAATTCGCATCAACCAAATAAGTGGCTATAAACGCGCCAGAGGTGACTATTGAGGGGGCAAAGCCGAATTTTTTATCTGGTGAAGCAGGGCATTTGAAAGGTATGGGCCCGACTTGCCCGGCCTTGGCATAGACCTGAGTGGAGCCCAGCTGGCAGAGGCGGTAGCAGTCATAAGGCGGCATATTGAAATATGCGCCAATGCGGCAGTACCAGGCCTTGCCATTGCGGCCGGCATAGCCGGACCATAATTTCCCAGGTCCGTTTTCGAAGGCGAAAGGGATGAAGTCGTCCCAGTCATCACCGTAATTCAGTACGCCAACTCCCAGCTGCTTCTGGTTGGAACGGCAGGAAATGTCCTGGGCCTTGGCCCGGGCTTTGCTTAAAGCCGGCAGCAGCATGGAAGCGAGCACCGCAATAATGGCGATGACCACCAGGAGTTCGATCAAGGTAAAGGCAAAGCGTTGCTTCATTTTCATCCTCCAGCTTGATGGTTTTCTATGTTACCTGGCAGTATGCAACGTAAATATGTAATGCGTTAGTAACCACCCCGGCTGTACACAACTGTCTTTTTTCAAGACTCTGGTTCAGCAAATCTCAAGATTGTGCGGCATCTTGCTCCCGCAGCGTCCCCGTCGCAACCCAATTTCTCGCAAAGCAACATAAACAGGGCGTAAGGGCACATGGAGTGCGGCAGCTTGCTGCCGCTTTCCCTGCGGGAGCTTGCTCCCGCAGCCTTGTCCCCTGAGGACTTTCGCCCTCGGGTTCAGGCGTTGCCCTGGTATATCTCGCCCTGCCCACCCAGGGGCGGCGCATACCGGTGGCGGGATAGTGCCGCGCCTCCGGCGCGGGGGATGGTGGGGGGCTGGCTCCGGCCGGTTAACCTCTGTACTGCGCCTCTGGCGCTCCGGTACGCGCCTCTGGCGCATACCGGAATTCCATTACATCCGCGACAGGGCAACGTCAGGAGAAAACTTCATGCCCTGCGGGAGAAGAGTTCCCCCCCGGCCCCGTCAGACAGCGTTGGTCATAAAAATGCCCAGCTTCACTGACGCATTACAACGCACCTGCTCTGAGTGCTGTCAATTCTGCCGCCACAGTATTGCATTGGACGCAATATGCATTAAAGTATCGTAATAGAAAAACAGCGATATTACCCCGGCGTTTACACATCCCCAACATCATTTTCAGGAAACCTCCCATGCGCTCCAAAAATCTGAGTCTGAGTTTTTTTCTTCTGCTGAGCGGCGCCTTGCTGCTGGCCGGTCAATTCCATTATCTGCCGCAGACTGAACGCAAGCTAGTTCTTGATCCGGAACGCACCCAGGAATTGTTCCGGGACGGTCAGGTCCAGTTTGAAATCGTCTGCAAGCCTGGCAATATCTCCTCGTCTTTTGCAGCTCAGGAACTGGCTGATTATCTCGGCCAGGCGCTGGACAGCAAACTGACTGTTCTCAGCCAGAAGAGCGGCACCCGCCCTGCTCTGTTGGTCGGGGATTTGGAACTTGCTCTGGCACACGGCATCAATCCTGCCGAAATGGACCTTGATGCTTATGTTATCCGCTCAATTGGCCAGGACATCCTGCTGATCGGCAGTGACTCGCCCAATAAACACCCGCTGAAAGTAGAAGCCAGCGAGAGCGGCTCGCTGTTTGCAGTCTATGATTTTCTGGAACGCTTCGTAGGCGTAAGATTCTATTTTCCCGGTAAAATCGGCACTATCGTCCCGCGCCTCAAAGAATGGTCCCTGCCCGCTATAGATTTGTGCGAAAGACCAGATAAATTCTATCGCAAAAGCTATGATATCAGCAATGATCAGAATGCCTTGAACGAGGAATACGGCAGCAGTTACCGCCTTGCCTCATTGCGGCAGAAACGCATGATGAGCTGGGCACTGCCTACCACCCACGGACTGGCGCATAATTACCTAGTCGAACGTTTCCGGGATTCCAACCCTGAGTATTTTGCCCTGACCGACAAGGGCTTGCGACATGACGGCACCCAGGACCTGTACACCCCCAGCAACAAATACGGCCATGTCTGTTTCAGCAGCGAAGGACTGAAAGAAGAACTCTTCCAGGATGCCAAGGCCTGCCTGCTGAAGCAGTCGCCGGCAACCCGCAATATGCCCTACAACCGCTGGGGCCCCACCAGCGTGCCAGGTCAATCTTTCTGCCTGACTCCAAATGACAGTATGTACCCCTGCCGCTGTGAGGGCTGCTGGAAAATTTTCTCCGATTTCAAGCCTCCGCGCACCTACCAGCGCATGAGTGATTTTATCTGGCAATATACCTGTGACATCGCAGTGCGATTGCAGTCTGAGAATGTCCCCGGCTATGTCACCATGTTTGCCTATAATCCTTATGAGCGGGTGCCCAATGTCGAGATACCTGCCAATATGCTGGTGCAGGTCTGCTTCAATGGTCCTTGGGCGGTGGGCGAGTCCCAGGCCAAACAGATCGCCCTGCTCGAATCCTGGAATCAGAAGCTCGGCAAGCGTCCATGGTTGTGGAATTACTGCATTCAGCGGAGCGTCCAGAAAGGCATTCCTCACAGCACCCCGCGGACCATCGGTAAATTCTACCAGCAGCACCAGCAGCTCCATTCCGGAGTCTTCCTGGAAACCGAGACTGAGCGCTGGCATTTCGGCTATCTGAATCTGTATGTGCTGAGCAAGGTCCTCTGGAATGTAAATACTGACCTTGAGGCGCTGCTGGCTGAACATTACCAGCTGATGTTCGCACAAGCCGCACCGGAAATGCAGGAGTTCTTCGAGACTCTGGAACGGCATTGGACGGTTGACATCACCGCCAATACGGTATTTACCGAAATCGGTCCGGTTACCCATCCACCCTCCCAGAATGACCTCTGGAGCAAAATCTACTCTCCGGCCGAGACCGCCCGTATCGACCAGCTGTTCGCCGTTGCCAGGGAAAAACTGTCAGCCGACCCGGCTGCCCTGCAGCGCCTGGAATTCATCCGCGCTTCCCTCTGGCAGCCGGTTTCGGAGGCGGCCGAGGCATACCAGGTGGCGCTGAATGGACAGAATGAACTCTTCTGCCTGATGCCGGAGGTGCCGCCAGCCAGCATTTCTCCGGACGGATACGTCACAGCGGAATTTTGGGAGACCGTGCCGCCGGTCTGGCTGCTGCCGTTTTACGGAGGCAAGACACCAGGCGCTGAGATAGCCGAAGTATCCACCCGGGTACGCACTGCCAGAGACCAGAATTATCTCTATTTCCAGTTTGATGCAGAGGAGCCCAGGACAGCTGAAATCAGCCATAAGCAACGTGAGAAAGACGGCCAGGTCTGGAAAGACAACGATCTGGAAATCTTCCTGAATCCCTCCGCTGACCGGAAAACCGGTTTTCAGATTCTGTTCAACACCTTGGGGTGCATCCAGGACTTGCGTTTCGAACCGGGACACAATGATGCAAAATGGGACAGCGGCGCTGAATGCCGGATCAGTATCCGCGAAGGCGAAGGCTGGCAGGCCGAAATCCGCCTGCCGCGCAAAAGCTTTACCGATGCGGCCGGCAAACCGATAGCTCTCGCCGATCGCTTCCCGGCCAATTTTTTCCGCGGGCGGATTCTGCAGGGTCAAGCAGTTCATTACGGCTACAGCTGGAGTCCTTATGTCCAGCAGGTTCACCGCCTGGAATCATACGGCTGGATCGGCACCGATCCCGCAATGCGCCCCGCAAATATCATTGAACACGGCGATTTCACCGGGCACTACCAGCCTGGCCGGCGTTCAATCGGGAAATTTATTACCAACAATGCGATTCCCGAGGAGAACCTGGACCGGAAAGTATACCGCAGCGGCGGTGTCTCCATCCGGATGGACGACAATCTCGACCATCTGAATTACTACCTTACTGACGTCATCAAGCCGAATACACGCTACAAGCTGTCTTTCCAAATAAAACTGTCCAACCTCCAGAATATCTCTGAATGGAAAGGCAGCGGGGGCTGCTATCTGGTGCTGGGCTGGGGTACCGGTAAGAATCTGTATCTGCCCCAAAACAACTATACCGGCACCATGCCCTGGACCAGACAGGAATTCATCTTCCAGACCCCGGAGAAGATATTCACCGAGCACCAACGTGCAGTTTTGCAGCTGGTGCGGGCCAAAGGACGCGCCAAGGGCACGGTCTGGTTTGACGATTTCAGGCTGACGGAACTGCCGCCGGAATAGCAACGCCAATGAAATAAATTCTGCTGCAAATCTATCCGTTTGGCTTGACAATACTGTCCCACAGAATACAATAATGTAATTGCCCTGGAGCGCCTGACCGGCGGCTTCCGGCAGCAAACCGCAACCAGAACAAAGGAGAACGAAATGGCACGTCCCGTTACAATTTTCACCGGCCAATGGGCTGATTTGCCGCTGACTAAACTGGCCCCCAAAATCAAATCTTTCGGCTATGACGGCCTGGAACTGGCCTGTTGGGGCGACCATTTCGATGTCGAACAGGCGGCCAAAAGCAGCAAATACTGCCAGGCTCAACGCGCCATTCTGAAGAAATCCGGCCTGGAATGCTGGGCCATCAGCAACCACTTGACTGGACAACTGACCTGCGACCCCAATAATGATGCCCGCAGCAACGGCTTCGGCACGGTCCCGGCCTCCTGCAACAACAACCCTGAGAAGAAACGCGCCTGGGCTATCAAGAATATGAAGCAGTCTGCCTTGGCGGCAAAGAACATGGGCGTCAAAGTGGTCAACGGCTTCACCGGCTCGCCAATCTGGCACCTGCTCTACAGCTTCCCGCCGGTCAGCGATGAGATGATCGCCCAGGGATATAAGTACTTCGCCGATATCTGGAATCCTATTCTGGATGAATTTGACAAGCAAGGCATCAGATTTGCGCTGGAAGTGCACCCCACGGAAATCGCATTCGACATCTATACTGCCCAAAAAGCCTTGGAAGCGCTGAATCACCGTCCGGCATTCGGCTTTAACTTCGACCCCAGCCATCTGGTCTGGCAAGGGGTGGACCCGGTCGAATTCCTGCGGGCTTTCCCCGATAGAATCTATCATGTGCATATCAAGGACGCCAAGGTCACCTTGGACGGACGCACCGGCATCCTCTCCTCGCACCTTAATTTCGGCCAGCCCAACCGCGGCTGGGATTTCCGCAGTCCCGGGCATGGCGATGTCGATTTCGAGGAAATAATCCGCGAATTGAACCGCATTGGCTATTCCGGACCGCTGTCGGTGGAATGGGAAGACAGCGGCATGGAACGCGAGTATGGTGCCGCAGACGCCTGCAGTTTTGTCAAAGGCATCGACTTCGCACCTGCCGGCGGAGCTTTCGACGCCGCATTCAGCCGCTAACTTACAACAGTTCCGGGGCTTTCCGGCCCCGGAACTGATTTATTGAGACTTAAGATGCCAGAATATTTTTCTCTTCGTGCGCTGCTGTACCAGGTCGATGTCCCGGCCAGGATTGAGATTTTTCTGTCTGAGCCTCTCCGGCAGCCCGGCTGGGAATTCTCGCTGGTCTACTACAATGAGAACCGGCGCAATCATGCCGGCGAGGGACCGACCGCGGAAACCGTGTACGACTGGCCCCTCCAGCGCCAAAGCGAGGACTGCCTGGCACTGGATTTCTGCCCCTATTGCGAAGGCGAACATACTCTGGCCATCACCGCGAAAAAAGGCGATCAATGCCTGAACACGATGCTG
>JAAZIZ010000312.1 GCA_012800565.1 Lentisphaerota bacterium | reverse complement strand
CAGCCCATTTCAGCCGGTTTAACCATCCAACCATGTAGGGCCATCTATCTGACCCTGGCCGTGCCCACACGGTTCCATCAGTGCTGGCTTAGTGTGCAGCATGGACAGTCCAGGGCATTGCCACGCAGGCTGACGTTTTCCGGGCTGAAGCGTTGTTTTGGCAATTATACAATACTGGTCTTGCAAAAAGTCTGCCACAGGTTAGATTTTCTGGTATCCTTGCTGCCGTTCTGTCCGGGGCAGAAATTTTGTTTTCGGCTGGGCCGGAACTGACGGGCAATGTGATCTGAACTGCATCTCAATCAATTCACGCGCAACACAAGTTTATTTCCTGGAGGCAGCATTTATGGATATGCAGAAAGTCGCGCAACTGGCGCAGATTCCCCAGCCGTTTACGGGCACCCCGTCTTTAGTCGAAGATTTACGCGCGCCCCTGAGTTATCATTTTGCCGCCGGGCAGGGTTGTCCTGCTGGCGAATGCACTGACTGCCTGGCCCAAGGTGTGGAACTGCATTATACCGGCCTGGCGCTGCCCAATCTTGAGACCGCAATAAAATCTCTGCGCCGGGTTCTGGCAGCCAAAGGCGTTGCGGAGCGGGCCTCTTCCTGGCCGATAACCTGGCAACGCGAGGAGAGTTTCCAGCCTGAGGAATTCGAGCTCAGCACTACGTCCAGCGGCGCAGTGATCAAAGCTGCGAATGAGGATGGCTTCCGGCGAGGGACGTATTTTCTTGAGGAGCGTCTGGCGGAGGCTGAAGGCCAATCGGTGACTGCCGGCAGCTGGCGGCGGAAACCATTTGTCAAACACCGCATCTCACGCTGTTTTTTCGGTCCCACTTACCGGGCACCTTTTTTTATTGATGAATTGAGCAACGACATCGACTATTATCCCGAGGAATACCTGAACAAACTGGCCCATGAAGGAATCAACGGGCTGTGGCTGACTATGTATTTCTGGGACCTGCCTTCCTCGGTTTTTCCCGGGCGGGGGGCTAAGGCCGAACAGCGTTTTGCCAAATTGCGGCTGACTGTGGAGCGCTGCGCACGATACGGTATCCGCATCTATGTGTTTTTCAGCGAGCCAAAGCTGTTTGCCGATGCGAGTTACGCGGTCCCGGCGGCGGCGGCTGAAAAGCATCCCGAACTGATCGGCAGCCGCCATGGTGATTGGGGCTTCTTCTGCACCTCGACAGCTGCCGGAAAGCAGTATCTGCACGAATCCGTAGCGCAGCTGTTCAGTACCGTTCCCGGCTTGGGCGGGATGATCAATATTATGTACGGTGAAGACAACGGCAGCTGCGTGGCCCATAGGCTGGGACGGAATCCGATCTGCAAATGTCCGCGCTGCTCCCAGCAGGAACCAGGTCAGATTTTCCGGCAACAGGCCGAAATAATGCGTGACGCAATGCGAGCGTCCAGCCCTGAGGCTGAATTCCTGGGCTGGTTTTACGCACCTGGCCAGCGGGACGGCAGCCTGCTCAGCCAGCAGCTTGCCGAGGTTTCCCGGCATTGGCCTGATGATATCTGCCTGATGCTGAATTTCGAGTCCGGCGGGCACCTGCAGCAGCTGGGCAAGGAGCGGGTGATATTTGATTATTCGCTGGCCTACCTGGGGCCTTCAGAGTTGTTCCGGGAAGTTGCACGCACGGTAAAAAAGCCGGCTGCCAAACTGCAGGTCGGCTGTTCGCATGAGAATGCTTCTGTGCCTTTTATTCCGGTACCCGGCAATCTCTATGAAAAATACAAGGTCATGCATGAACTGGGCGTATATGCAGCCATGCAGTGCTGGTATTTCGGCAATTATCCCGGCTTGATGAATCAGGCCGCCGGGCGTTTGTCTTTCGAGCCTTTCCCGGCCTCGGAGGAAGAATTCCTGCTTGAGCTGGCGCGCCCGGCCTGGCGGCGTTTCGCACCCCAGGTCGCTCAAGCCTGGCGGCATTTTGCCACCGGATACCGAAATTTTCCCGGCAATCTGTCTTTTGAATGGTACGGGCCCTTGCATCACTGCATCGCCTGGCCGCTGCATCTGTTCCCGGTGGACCAGCCCATTGCCCCGAGTTGGCTTTTGCTGCATTTCCCTGAGGTCAGCGGCGACCGTATCGGCGAGTGCCTGACTTATCATCATACCTTGTCTGAAGGGTTGGAGTTATGCCGGATGATGGCTTCGTCCTGGGAAAAGGGCTTCCGGCTGCTGGAGCCCCTGCGGACCGAATTTCAGCATGATCCGCAGCGGCTGGCAGACATTGATTTAGCGGAGGCTATCCTGCTGCAGATGCAAAGCACCCGCAACCTGCTGGAATTCTATCATCTGCGCGAGGATATGCTCTATACCGGCTGCGATAATCTCGAATCAATGCGCGAAATCGTGCAGAAAGAATGCCGGAACACAGAACGCATGGCTGTTTTGTGCCGCCGGGACTGCCGCCTGGGATATCACTCGGAGGCAGAAGGATACCTGTTCTTCCCGGCCAAGCTCGAAGCCCGCCTGGAATTGCTGCATGAACTGCTGGAAAAAGATTTTCCCCGTTTTCGGCTTGACGCCGCCTGGATTGGCGCCTACACCGGCACCCGTCCTGAAGGCAAGGTGGCCTGCTGCGGGTCAGCGCGGGACAACGCGCCACGCTATCCGTTGTCCAGGAAAGAGCCGGCCGGCTGGGCAGTCTGGCGTCAGGGTGACACCCTGGTCTTCTCTTTCACCGGCTTGACCGGCACGGCTTTCTGCCTGGAAATCGAGCCCTGCCGGCTCTGGCCACCGATGCGCTTTGATATCACGGCCGAAGGCAAACTGGTGGTCTATGACGGTATTTTCCGGCAGGTTCCGGTGTTGGAAAGCCACCAATGCGCTTCCGAGACCACCATCGCGGTGCCCCTGGCCCTGATGGATGGCTATCGCCGGCCCGGGCATCCGGTACGGGTCAATGTCCGGGGCAAGGGCTTCAGCTGGGTCGAGGGAGAAGATTACGAGAATCGTCTGATGCAGCGCGACTACAACCCCGCCAAAGCCGGCTGGCTGCAGCTGTAATCCTGTGGCAACGGTTAAAGTTTAGTTAGTGTGCGAAGTTTTGTGATGGGAAGAGAGATTTTACTTAAGCCGCGAAGCGGCTAAAAGCCCCAACGGGGCGTGATATCCCAGGGCAAGCACGCCAAAGGCATGCGCCGCCCTGGGTGAAACGGAGTATAAGTTTGAGCCCTGTAAGGGCGCGACATAAGCCTGAACTACATACTACCATTGCATAGAACACGCCGGCATAGCCGGCTTAACCAGGATTTCGCACATTACCAAAGTTTAGGAAACAATGGTGCAGAATACAGATTTGCTGATTGTGGGTGCTGGTGCCGCGGGTCTGTGGGCGGCAGTAGCGGCGGGCCGGGCCGGATTGCGCTGTCTGCTGCTGGAACGCCGCCATCGTCCCGGTTTGAAGCTATTGCTGTGCGGTAACAACCGCTGTAACCTCAGTCATGTCGGCAGTGCCGCCGAATTGCAGGCTGACTACGGTGAGCCGGTGGGCAGCTTTCTCGCTCCGGCGTTGCGATTGCTGCCGCCTACGGCCCTGCGGGAGCGTTTTGCCGCCTGCGGCCTGCCCAGCAAGGTGATCAATGAGCGCATCTATCCTGCCAGCGAAAAAGCGGATGACGTCCTGCATTGTTTCACCGACCAGTTGCGGGACCTGGAAGTGCCGCTGCTGCTGAATTGCCCGGCCCGGAAAATAACCCCACTGGCAAAGGGCGAGGGCTTTGAGCTGCAATGCGGGAAACTGACCCTGCAGACGCGCTATCTGCTGCTGGCCACCGGAGGAGTATCCTACCCCAAGACCGGCAGTGTGGGCGACGGTCAGCGCCTGGCCGCTGAGCTGCAGCACCGCCTGGAGCCGTTTCGCCCCGGCCTGGCTGGGATTGAGGTCAGCGATGCCTGGTTATGTCCACCGAGAAATACAGAAGTCAGCATACCACTGGTGCGCCTGACCATCTTGAGAAACGGTCAGCCTCTCGCAATCACCGAAGGGAATCTGCTGGCTGACCGGACAGCGGTGCGCGGCAGCGCATTCCTGGATGCCACCAGAATCATTGGTCGCCAACAGCTGAACGAATACGGATTGGAGCTGGACTTGTTTCCTGAGCAAGCGGCACCGGAATTGGCTCAGATGCTGGAGCGGGGCTGGCAGAAGACCAAACAGGCGGCAGCGACCCTGAATGCCTGCGGCCTTGAGCACTTTCTGGCCCAGGGGCTGGCGGCGAAATTTGCCCGTCTGTTTGCAGGCGGATCATTCAGTTCGGAGCTCTCGCAGGCACTGAAAAGCATCTCCATCCAGGTGCGCGGCATTCGTCCGCTGAAAGAAGCGATTGTGACCATCGGCGGCGTCTCGCTGGCAGATATCAAGCCCGAGAGCATGGAGTCACGTTTGCAGCCGGGGCTGTTTTTTGCCGGCGAGGTGATGGATATCGATGGCCCGACTGGCGGCTATAATCTGCATGCGGCTTTTGCTACCGCGGAACTGGCAATCAACTCCATTTGCCAGCGTCTCGCTCCGGCGGCGGTGCGCACCAAGGCAGCTGCAGCGCCTGCCCGTCGTCCTGCCGGCAAATCGTCCAAGGACAAGAAACAGGCCTGGGGCAAGGATTTTTGGCAGAAGCGTCCGCGCTGAGTTAGGCTGCCGAGCGCCTCAGCTCTTGCTGAAAGAGATGCGGGGATCGATGATCACATAGCAGAAGTCAGACAGAATATTCCCAAGCAGTCCCAGGATTGAGGTCAGAGCCAGGATACCCATGAATACCGGATAATCCCGGCTGACGATCGCTTCCAGACTGAGACTGCCCATACCGGGGATTTCGAAGACCCGTTCGATGATTACCGAGCCGGCGAACATCACGGTCAGGATGGAGCCGAAGCCGGTGGAAACCGGGATCAGGGCGTTGCGCAGGGCGTGTCCCCACAAGGCCCGAGCAGTGCTGCCACCCTTGGCATAGACGGTGCGCACATAATCGCTGTTGATCTGCTCCAGCAGGGAATTTTTCATCAGCATGGTCAGCACTGCAAAATTGCCGCACATATAGCAGAGCACAGGCAGGAACGAGTGCCAGCAGAGATCGCGGATTTTTCCCCAGAAAGTCAGTTCGCTGAAGTTCTGGCTCTGGAAACCGGTGGCGGGGAAGATATCCCAGAGTCCTTCAGTGGTGCCACAGAACAGCATTTTCAGCACCATTCCCAAGGCGAAAGCCGGCACCGCGTAGCCTGCGAAGACGATAATGCTGGAGAGCAGATCGAAAGTCTGCCCATGTTTGAGGGCCTTGCCGACACCCAGCGGGATGCAGACCAGATAAGTCAGTATGAAGCTGCTCACTCCAAAGACGAGCGAGACTGGAAAGCGTTCGGAAATCAGCTGCCAGGCGGTCTTGTTGGAGAATTTATATGATTCCATGCGCATGCCGATGCGGTCCCGGACCAGCCATTGCCAGTAGCGTTTGCAGAATGGCTGGTCGAAACCGAAGTGTTTTCGGATGGCTTCGCGTTGTTCGGCAGAAATTCCGGCGCTGGCTTCTGTGCTGCCGCTGCTTTCTCCGCCGGCCCCTCCGCCCCGCATGCGCATGATGGCCTGCTCAACCGGTCCGCCGGGGACGAATTGGATGATGGTGAAACAGAGAATAGTGATGCCGAGGAAAGTCGGAATCACCAGCAACAGCCGGCGGATGAAATAGTCGATTCTTTCCATATCAGGAGGTTCAGCAGGGTATTCGGAGCGAGCGTCCGGGGCGGTAGCAACAGATCATTGCTTAAGACGTTCACGAATCAGGGCGGGGACTTTCCCGGGGTTGAATTCCTGCACTTTGCGGTAATATTTGAGCGATTCTTCGAAAGGGATGCCGGGGTCTTCTGCTAAATTCACATAGCAGTCGGCCAGGTATGCGTTCAGGCGGGCCTGGTCTTCCGCTTTGGGGCGTTCCTGCTTCACCTCCAGGAATTTCTGAATGGCAGCCTTGTTCTGCCCCTCGTTCATCAATTCCAGGGCGCGATTCTCCTTCAGCCGCAATGAGCGCTCATTCAGGTTATGCCAGACCAGCGCCGAAGCCAGACAGAGAATCAGCAGCAGGACGATATTCTTGATGATGGTGCATTTGCATTTCGGGGCCGGGTCACTCATGGGGAGACTCCTCAAGTTGGGCGGTTGCGTCTGAATTCCAGGATTTCGGCGCTGGCGGTATGGTCGCCGATCTGCCAGAACACTTCGTAGCCATTGATGAATACGCTGTAGACTCGCCCGGGCTCATGCTGATAGGCGGGCCGCGGGTCCGCAGCGAGGACTTTTTCGACCAGGCGCAGGAATTCTTCCTGTCCGGCGGCCAACAGCTGCTGACGCTGGGTTTCGGCAGGCAGGCTGTAAGTTACTGCGAGGGCGTTTTCAGGCGGTGCAGCGGGAGCGAATCCGCCAGCAGCCTGGGGGATGGCATCCGTGTAGGGCAGGTAGGGTTTGATATCCAGGACTGGCGTGCCGTCCAGCAGGTCCAGGCCGGAGACCTGCAGCCGGATACTGCCCCTGGGAGCGATGATGACTCGTTCCAGTTTCAGCACTGAGAGCCCAATCGGACTGGGCCGGAAAGGCGAGCGGGAAGCGAATACGCCGATGCGTTTGTCACCGCCCAGGCGCGGAGGGCGCACCGTGGCCTTCCATTTTTCGCGCAGACTCTGATGGAAGACGAAAAGAACCCAGAGGTGCGAGAATTCCTCCAGACCGCGCACTGTATTGGGCTGGTTGTAGGGCTCCAGCAAGCGGATTTCCCCACGCGCCTCCTGGATCAGTCCAGGTTGGCGCGGGATACCGAATTTTGCCCGGAAGCAGCTGCGGACCACAGCCACTACTGGGAAAGAGAATTCCGCGGGTATTTCTGTCATAGCAGCCAATGCAGGCGGTCAGCGCAGGCGTTCGGCCAAGACCCGCAGAGCTGGTTTCATCATCGCCAGGCACTGCCGGAAGCGCTCCAATCCTTGGTTGCAAGGGTCGAAGACATCCTGATCGATTTTCAGGATACTCAGCAGGGTTTTGGTTTTGCGCCGGGCGGAGAGATAGTTTTTTTCCAGGTGCTGCTTTTGGTCTCTGGTCATGCAGAGCACCAGGTCTGCGGATTTCAGCATTTTTACCAGCATCTGGCAAGTCCCGACCTGGAGTGGGTTGAGGTTGTATTCAGCCAGCAACTCGGTGACCTCCGGGCAGATCAGGTCTCCGGGCCGGGTCTTGATGCCAGCTGAAAGCACTGTGATATCGCTGAGCCCGGCCTCCTGGGCGAGATGCTGGAAGTACGCTGCTGCCAGCGGGCTGCGGCTGCGGTTCGAGCCGCAGATGAACAGGATGTTGGGCATGGATCAGCTTTTGCCGGTGAAGAACCCGATGGTCGCGGCCAGGCCATCGGAGAAGTTGGACCCGGGCCGGAAACCGGTGCTTTTGAGTTTGTCAATGCAGGCCATGGAATGTTTGACATCGCCTTCGCGCTCCGGCAGATACACGATTTCTGACTTGGAATTGGTCAGCTCAATGATTTTTTTCGCCAGGTCATTGATGGTGATGCGTCCGCCGTAGGCGACATTGAACACCCCAGTCGCGTTAGTATCCAAGGCGAAGAAAGCGTTGGCCGCGGCGATGTCCTTGACATAGATGAAATCGCGGGTCTGCTCACCATCACCAAAGATGGTTATGGGGGCGTTTTGAACTGCACGGGAGATAAAGATGGGAACAGCGGCTGCATACTGGCTGTTCGGGTCCTGGCGTGGTCCGAAGACATTGAAGTAGCGCAGACAGGCGGTGGGGAGACCGCGTTCGCGGGTATAGATGCCGCAGTAATACTCACCCGAAAGCTTAGTCTCCGCATAGGGGCTTTTGGGTTCCGGGAACATGCTTTCCAGCTTGGGTACCACGGGGTTGTCGCCATAGATGGCGGCGGAAGTGCTCAGACAGAGTTTTTTCACCCCGGCCCGGGCGGCGGCTTCCAGGACATTGAGCGTGCCAATGGTGTTGATGTTCACGCATTCGACCGGTTTATGCATTGACTCAGGCACGCTGATCATCGCGGCGAGATGGAAGACGTAATCCACGCCGGCCATGGCCTGCTCCAGGATTGCTTCGTCCAGAATTGACCCGCGGATGAATTCAACCTGGAAAGGCGCGATATTTTTTTCATAACCGCTGCGGAGGTTGTCCAGGACTCTGATTTCAGCCCGGTTCTGGAAATGTTCGACGATATGGCTGCCAATGAAGCCGGCACCACCGGTGACGAGGATACGCATCTGTTGCTCCTGCAAACAAGGGTTAATATTGCTGACTATGACAATGACAAGGCATTGGTTAAAGATATTGTCTTTTGCCGATTTTGCAAATCAGCAGCCAGAGAAGAACGCCGGACGGGTTGCAACGATGCGGCGGTTAGCGGTACAGCTGTCGGGCGGCGGGGCGCTGTTGCTGCTGTTGAGCTTACTGCTGCTGAGCTTG
>JAAZIZ010000311.1 GCA_012800565.1 Lentisphaerota bacterium | reverse complement strand
TACAAGCCTAGCAGCTTAACAGTGCAACCTCTCCAAGGCGACACGATACCTTACGCCCGGAAAACTTTTTTGCAAACCGGGCAGGCGAGAAAAAGAAAATATCAATTTCTGATTCTTTGGGACTGCGCGAAAACGCGTAATTTGCAGTCCGGCATTGGGAAATTGGAAAATATGCGTTATATTATTCTGTTTGACTGATAATTTTTGCTTTCACATAGTTCGTGATACAAAAGGAAATAAGAGAAACCATGAGCAACGTAATCAGCATTTCAGTAGACAAGCGCGAATTGACTGGTACTGGCAATGCGCGCCGCATGCGCAAAGCTGGCGTAGTGCCCGCGATTGTCTATAGCCGCGGTTCCACGACCACCCATCTTAGCGTCAAAGATGATGCGGTGCGCAAGATTCAGGATCATGTCGGAATGGTCGAACTCACCTGCACTGACGGTGAGAAGAAAACCGTGATCGTCAAAGATATTCAGGTGCATCCCCTGAGCTTGGCTGCTTTGCATATTGACTTCCTGGAAGTCAAAGCGGATGAGATTATCGCCGTGGTTGTCCCGGTGGAATGCATTGGTGAAGCGGCCGGCCTGCGTCAGGGCGGACAGCTGGAACAGGTACTGCACGAGCTGGAAATCAAATGCCTGCCGGCCCAGGTGCCGCAAGTTATCACCGTGGATGTCAGCGATTTGGCCTTGGATGAGGCTTTCTATATCAAGGATTTGGTGCTGGCGGAAGGTCTCACGGCGACTGGTGATCCGGACCTGATTATCTGCCATGTCCGGGCACCTCGGACCACGCTTGAAGAGACCGAATCCGAGTCAGAGGAGGCAGCCGAGCATTCCGAAGACGCAGCGAAAGCGGCTGATGCAGGCAAGGACAAGGAAAAGGAATAAGGGTGATAATGTAGTTGCTTTTGCGGCATGGCCCGAATTGGCCATGCCGTGGGATGATGGAAATTCTAGCCGATACTGTGCCTTGCCCGGTTCAACCGGGGCGGTTGCTGGTCTGCTTGGGCAATCCCGGAGCGCGTTATGCCGAAACCCGGCACAATGTGGGCTGGCAGGTCGCCGCAGTAGTGCTGGCCCGCGCAGCCTGGAGCACTGCACCTTGGCAACCTGCCCAAGGGCAATTGTTCCAGCGACAAGCGCAGGGACAGGAGCCAGAGCGGGAAGAACCTGCTTTCCTGCTGAAGCCTCTGACTTTCATGAATGACAGTGGTTCGGCTGTGCTGGAGGTGGTCAAGCAATTCAGTATTTCTCCCCAAGAATTGCTGGTCATCTGTGATTGCCTGGATTTGCCGCTCGGGGCCTTGCGCTTGCGCAAACGGGGCAGCAGCGGCGGACACCATGGCCTTGATTCCATCATCAATGCTCTGGGGACGGATGATTTTCCCCGTCTCAGAGTGGGTATTGGGAGACCGGAACCCGGGGTCTGTGAGGTCATCGACTATGTTCTCTCAGACTGGGTTTCTGCCGAGATGGCTGTGTTGAGCGAGACTTTTGCACTGGCTGCAGAGCTGACTTATCTCCTGCGGGATAAAGGCTGGCAGTCTGCATTTTCCCGTCTTAGCCTGGCTTCGGCAGACAAAAACAATGCCAACCAAAAAGGAGAACCCGACATTGGCAAAGTATGAAGCAGTTTTTATCCTTGACCCGCTCAAGGTCGAGGGCAATGGTGAGGCGTTCAGTCAGACCATTGAAGAGCAGTTCAAAGAACTGGGCGGCGAAGTGACCCGCACGAAGTTTTTTGAGAAACGCATTTTTGCCCGTCCCATCGGCAAGCATAAAGCCGGTCTGTATTGGGATTATGTGGTAGAGATGCCGGAGGCATCGGTGGCTTTGCTACAGGATAAGTACCGCCTCAATCCCACGGTGTTGCGCCTGGCGGTGTTTAACTTTGTCGAAGGTCATGATGACGACGTGTTCAAACCCCGGGCACGTGATTTCCGCGATGACAGCTTCCAGGACGATGGGTTCGAGCGTGACTCCTATCGCGGTTCCCGCGACAGATAAGCGCTGCTGTGTCCTGCTCAGCCGCATAGAGGAGCATGTCCATAATGGCTAGTCTAAATAAAGTGTTTTTACTGGGGAACCTGACCCGTGACCCGGAATTGCGCCAGCTGCCTAGTGGAACTGCAATCTGTACTTTTGCCTTGGCCATCAATCGCAGCTTCACTACGACCTCTGGCGAACCGCGCGAAGAAGTCTGCTATGTCGAAATGACCGCAATGGGACGGCAGGGCGAAACGATTGCTCAGTATATGCGCAAAGGTTCGCCGCTGTTTGTGGAAGGCAGGCTGCATTTCGAACAGTGGGAAGACCGGGAAACTAATAAAAGACGCAGCCGGCTCTCAGTGCGTGTGGAAAGAGCCCAGTTTATAGGCGCTCCCGCAACGCCGCAGCAGACCGGCGGCTATCCGCAACAGCCTGGTGGTTACCCGCAGCAGACCGGTGGCTATCCGCAACAGCCTGGCGGTTACCCGCAGCAGCCTGCAGCGGGTATTCCTGGCGGATACGGGGTGCCTCCTGCGGTTCCTAAAGCTCCGCCGGCGATGCCTGCTTTCCGCCCCATGCCGTCCTCCGCACCGCCCGCCCCGGCAGACAGTCAAGATGACTTTGCCACGGACGAGCCATTGGACGACATCCCGTTTTGAGGGCGCAGTGTAAGTTGTTTACGATTATCATGATTTTCAGGAGATAAAGAAATGAAGAGTAGCAAACCGAGACGCCGCCGCCGCAAGGTCGTGCGGGAGAAAATTTGTCGTTTGTGCGAGAACAAGGTTTACAATATCGACTTCAAAGATGTTGACTTGCTGAAGCGTTTCCAGACTGAGGGGGGACGCATCCTGCCTCGTCGCATTACCGGTAACTGCTTCAAGCATCAGAAGATGCTTTCCGCAGCGGTAAAACGTGCCCGTATCCTAGCCTTGGTCCTGTGAACATTACCCAGAAGGAGTTGAGATATGGCTATTGAATTGGTTCTCCTGGAAGATGTCGCAGACTTGGGTAAAATTGGCGACAAGGTACGTGTGTCTCCCGGCTATGCCCGGAATTTTCTGTTGCCCCGCAAGCTTGCGCTGGTGGGTACTCCTGGTGTCCTGAAGCAGGTTGAAGCAAAGAAGCTGCAGCTGCAGAAAGAGCATGAGGAACGCTTGGCAGTCGCCCAGAGCATGGCGGCGAAAATCCAGGCCGAGACGGTCGAGATTCCGGTTGCAGTCGGTGAGAATGACCAGCTGTTCGGCTCGGTCAACGCTCAGATGCTGGTCGATGCTCTGCAGGAAAAAGGCATTGAGATCGACAAGAACAGCGTCCAGCTGGATGAAGTCATCCGCGCTTTGGGTGAAACTGAGGTCGCGATTAAACTGCATGCCGAGGTGATCGCCAACCTGAAAGTCAGAGTGGTGAAAAAACAAGCCTGAGCAAGTCCGGATATTTCCTAAAAGAAAAAGAGCCGCGCAAACTTGCGCGGCTCTTTTTTTGGCTTAAATTAGCGATAGTGCCAGTGCTTATTTCCAGAGTGAAAAGGGGGGATGAAGCCTGGCGTTTTCAAGACCGGCCAGCTTCTGCTGCTGCAGAAACCTGTACTTGGGGATGAGAGAGCGATGCAGCCAGGCCAGCTGGTTTATTCACTAACAGTAGAGAAATTGGAACTTATCTATGGACCAGGAAAATTATACCAATAAGCGTAATGCCAGCGTTGCTGTACCATTGTTGAATCTGGACCGCCCTAAACCGCATAACGAGGAAGCGGAGAAAGCAGTCCTGGGAGCGATGCTGATCGACCCGACTGCCGCAGCTGCCGCACTCGCCAACTTGCGTTTTGAGGGGGCTTTTTTTCGTCCTGCGCACCAGATTATTTTTACTGCCATGCTGGAACTTTATCCCGGCAAAGGCGATGCAGGCCTGGATGTGCTGGTGTTGACGGACCATCTGCAGAAGAACGGTCGCCTGGAAGAGGTCGGCGGTCCCAGTTATCTGACAATGCTGGCTGACTGCGTTCCTACTGCGGCCAACATCGAATACTATATCGATATCGTCAAGCAGAATGCCATTCTGCGCCGGGTGATCAGCAGCTGTTCCGAGGCTATCCTGAAGTGCTATGACTCCGATGAAGATATCAAAACCCTGCTGGACCAGGTCGAGCAAAAAATCTTTGAAGTCGCTCAGATGAACGAGAGCAAGGACGTGATGCCGATTCAGCCGCTGGTCAAGGACGCCTTATCATATATCCAGAAGCTGATGCAGGGCGATGATACCGTTATGGGCTTGAAAACTGGCTTTGACCAACTGGACCGGCTGATTACCGGGCTGCGACCCGGTGAATTGTTTGTCCTGGCAGCGAGACCGTCAATCGGCAAGACCGCGTTGGCCTTGAATATTGCTGCCAATATAGCGTTGGGGCCGGCGAAAGTGCCGGTCGGCATCTTCAGCCTGGAAATGCCAGCTCAGCAGCTGGTGTTGCGCCTGCTGTGCAGCGAAGCGAAAGTCTGCCTGGCCCGGCTGATCAATGTTATCACTCCGCCTAAGAGCACCTGGTCGGCTTTGCAGGAAGCCTGCATGCGTCTGATTAAGTCACAGATTCTCATTGATGATACAGGTGCGATTGACATCCTGGAATTGCGGGCTAAGGCCAGACGAATGAAAAGCACTGCCAATATCGGGGTGATCTTTATTGATTATCTGCAGCTTATCCATACTGACGCCGGTCGCAATGCCAGCCGGGAAAATGAAGTCTCGAAGATTTCCGGTGCTTTGAAAGCACTGGCCAAGGAACTGAATATCCCAATCGTGGTTTTAGCCCAGCTGAACCGCCAGGCAGAGCAAAGCGAGAAGCCAAGATTGAGCAACCTGCGGGAGTCCGGAGCTATTGAGCAGGATGCCGACGTGGTGACCCTCCTGCACCGCGAGCGGGAAAAGCAGTACCAGCAGGGCGAAAACTCCAATGAGGGCCTGGAAGCCGAACTGATCGTGGCCAAGAACCGCAACGGTGCCACCGGTGTGCAGAATTTACTCTTCTTCCCGCAGCATACGCGTTTTGAGAGCCGTTCCAAAGTCGATGACAGCGATGTCAGGACCATCCAGGAAATCTGAGAACTGACCGGTAGAGCAGGGGGACAGATGCAGGCGGTTACACTGCGGTATTGCGCTCCTCCAGCTCCGACCAGCGTGCATACAGCTGCTCCAGTTCTGCTTTGGCCTGGGCGAGTTTGGCGGTCAGTTCCGGCAGCTCGTGCCCATGCTGGCTGTGGAAGTCCGGCTGCATGAACATTGCTTCAATCTTGGCTGCATGCTGTTCTGTTGCCAGGATCGTGGCTTCAATGTCCTCCAGCTCACGCTTCTCAGCCCAGGTCAATTTATTGCGCCGGCGCTCAATATTGCCGGCAGGGGATGCTGGACCGGGCTGTGGCGATGGTGTGCTGGGGGCAGGGGTAGCAGCCAAGGCGCGCGCTTCTGCTCGCTTCTGCTCATAATAGCTGTAATTGCCAGGCTGATAGACGACTTTGCCAGCATCCTCAAAGGCCAGGATATCAGTGCAGACCCGGTTGAGAAAATAACGGTCGTGGCTGACCACAACCACACAACCGGAAAAATTCATCAGTGCCTCTTCCAGAACTCGCAGCGTGGGCAGGTCCAGGTCGTTGGTAGGCTCGTCGAGCATCAGGAAATTCCCGCCCCGCTTCAGAATTTTGGCCAGCACCAGTCTGTTTCTCTCCCCGCCGGACAACTGTCCGACCAAGGTGTTGATCTCATCATCCTGGAACAAAAAGCGCTTCAAATAGGTCCAGATGCTGATCTTGCGGTCGGCAAACAGCACGAAGTCGTTGCCTTCGCCGATGTCTTCATAGACCGTCTTGCTGTCATCCAGGCTGACCCGATGCTGGTCGGCGTAGTTGATCTGGGTACGTTCGCCTATTTTGAGCACACCGCTGTCAGGCGGCAGCTCGCCCAGGATCATTTTCAAAAAACTGGTCTTGCCCAAACCATTGCGACCGATGATGCCCAGCCGCATCCCCGGCTGAAATTCCAGGCTCAGGTCCCGGAACAGTACCCGATTATTTCGGCTTAGGGTGACGTTATCCAGAGTGACAACGATGTTCCCCAGCTTCTCCGCCGGTGGAATGAGCAGCTCAACATCAGCGTCACGCTGCAACGGCCCGGCATTGACTGCATCCTCATAACGCTGCAGGCGGCTCTTGGACTTGGTGCCCCGGGCTTTGGGGCCACGCCGCACCCAGTCAATCTCACGGCGGATATAGGCCAGGCGCTTTTCTTCCTGGCTCTCAGCCTCGAGGATATGCTCGGCTTTCTGCCGCAGGAAATCATTGTAACTGCCCGGGTAGGAGCAGAGCTTGCCCTGGTATAACTCTACAATGCGGGTGCAGGTGCGGTCCAGAAAATAGCGGTCGTGGGTGACATACAGGCAGGTGCCCTGGTAGCGGCGCAAATAATTTTCCAGCCATTCAATGCTGTCGGTGTCAAGGTGGTTGGTGGGCTCATCAAAGATCAGCAGCTCCGGCAGGCCTATCAGGGTGCGGCAGAGCGCCACCCGGCGTTTTTCCCCGCCGGACAATTCCCCGGCCAGACGCTCCAAAGCCGGCGCTGCCAGCGAGCTTTGCAGCTCCCGCATCCGTGCTTCCAGATTCCAGCCATCCCGAACCGCAATCTCCCGCTCCAGTTCCTCCAGATGCTGCCCGGTTGCACCGTGTTCATACTCATGCAGGAGTGCCACTGTCTCGGCTGCCCCGGATAAGATATTCTCACCTACCGTCAATTCCGGGCGCAGGTCGACTTCCTGGGCCAGAAATGCACTGCGCAGATTTTTGCGGAAGTTTATGTTGCCGGTGAAAAAATGCTCCTGTCCGGCCAAAATGCGCAACAGAGTGGACTTGCCGGCACCGTTGCGCCCGAGCAAGCCGACACGTTCGCCTTCGTGCAGCAGAAAATCCTGATTGTCAACCAGGACATTGTTGGCAATCTGGACATGTAATTGCAAAGCTGAAACAATTAATGGTATGTTTTCCGTAGGTGGCATAGGAGATGTTGCACTGGAAAATGAATTCAGGATTCCTGCCCGGCCAGACGCTGCTGCGCAGACCCGGGCCGGAATCCTGAATTTGACCCCTCGCTGGGGGCGGATTCTGTCGGCCTAAGACTTAATACAGAGGCGCGGAAATTTTGAAGAATGATACTTCCTGGTTGAATTGTGCCTTGCCGCCGTCGCAATCCAAGGTCAGTACCGCCCGGTAGCAGCCATCCCAGCCCAGGGCTGACATGGGCAGCCCCAGCAGCAGCGGCCCAGGTTGTTCAACGGCATGGTTGAGCTGCAGCTGCGGTACAGTCTGGCTCGCGCCAAAAACCTCAACTCGCAGGGTGCCCCGGGCTGACAAAGGACTAACCCGGATGGTGTTGTCCAGCAGTACTTCCTTCTCGCTGCCGAAAAACACTGTCCAGCGCGGCGTAACTGCAAAAGGCTTCGGTACCCTGAATAAATGAGTGGTCAGAAGAACCTTTGCTCCACTCTGGACATCCTGGCATTCCAGCACCAGCTCCTGCAGCGGCTCATAGTCGCGCACGTTAAACTCAAACTCGACCGTCAGCTGACCATCACGGCTCACAAATTCCCCCGGATGCGCACTGCGCTGCGGCAATGGTCCCGGCGCCCAGGCCCGCAAAGAGCTCAGAACCCGGAATTTCTGGCCGTCGCGCTGAGCCGGGAGATTAAGTTGCAGATGATTGGTGCCTAACAGGATTTCCGGGAATTTGAGTTTGGTGGCGTCCAGGGTGAAACGGTCCTGGGGCAGCTCCAAGCCCTGCAGATATCCGAAGTGTTCCAAGTCATGGTAGCCTTTCTGCACTGGTGCCCAGCAGGCATAGCCGAAACGGGATTCCGTGCGGCAGACATTCAGGCGCCAGGGAGTGCTGAAGCCCAGAAACCCGTCCAGTGAGGCGTAAAATACCCGCATCTCCACCGACCAGCGGTCTGCCCCGCGCCAGACCGCGATTTCACTGGCGTTGTCCCAGAGCAGGGCGTTGCGGAAATTTGCTTGCTTCAGCTCGGGGTCGGTAAAGCAACGCCCGTCATAGACATACCCGAGAGTATTGACCACAATCTGGTAGTAGTAGCCGTTGCCTGGGACCAGGAACAGCTCCACCGAGTCATCAGAACAAACCCCACCGTGGTCCCGGATACTGGTCCGGGCCTCCAGTTTGTCCATTTCCTTTTCCCAGCAAGTGATGCCGATGGTCAGAGACTCATCATCAAAGAGCAACCGGAATTCGGTGTCCTGCGGAGGCTCGCGTTTGCCTAACGGCAACACCCCTTTATGCGCGGGGGCATTCTGCCAGGCGGCCTCATTCAGCTGCCCGTCGATCTGCACCGGGCCACTTTGACGGACTGCTTTGGCTGTGGGCAAATCCTGGCCCAGGCCAGTCAGGGTGGCAGTCAGAGCCAGCAACAAGAGTAGATGGATGCTTCGCATGGTGATTATTCTCCTTGCAGTTCTTGGATCAGCTGCGCCATGGCCCAGCGGACACGGTCCAGGTTGTCGGTATTGCGGAACTCACCGCCGACGGCTGCGTCCGCCGCGCGGGGGTCAATACGGAAGCCAATCACTTCGCGGGCATCAACCGGTACCCGCTGGTTTAAAAAGGCAATGTAATCCTTGCCTTTGCGTACAGCATCGGCCAACTTGCCCTGCTGCTTGCCGGCCAGTTTCTTCTCGGCCTCCTGAATAGCCTGCTCCAGAGTCACCACATAACGATGATCATAGATTGCTTCCCGAACCGTCTGAGCCCCCAACGCCGGCACCACTCCGTCCGGTCCATTGAAAGAAATCGCGTATTTGGTGCAGCCGTTCAACACGCCGTCATCCCATTGTTCACCGCTGCCGCTGCGGTAATGCCACTGATAACGCCCGCCGGCCTTGACTCGCCAAGGATACAATCCCAGGGTCAGACGCTCAGAACCGCAATTGTACAGCCAGAGTTTGGAGTTGTGTTTGTGAATCAGCTGGATGGTCTCCTCGGTGATTGGGAACGCGATGTTCGGCATTGAGATATCCAGAGCCGGTACCATGATGTGCTCCCAGGGGCCGTTCATGGAGGCGATGCTGGTGGCACCCGGAATCTCCCGCAGCAGCTGGGCCAGTTTCAGGCCTTCCTGGGCACCGGTCTCACGATGGTTGCTGCGTTCATCAGTGGTATACCAGAGAATCTCAGGCCAGTTGCGCTCTTTCTGAATGCGCATCCC
>JAAZIZ010000310.1 GCA_012800565.1 Lentisphaerota bacterium | reverse complement strand
TGGCCGGAAACAGCTATTTTAAATAGTCGTTGGTCATCTCAATAATCTCTTTCTGGAGGCGCTATGTCATTGCGATTTTCTTTTTTGTCCCGGACGGTGTTGCTGCTGTTCTTGGGGCTGGTATCTCGCAGTACGGTTTTGGCTCAGGCGGGGCAGTTTGACTGGCAGACGGGAAGCGTTCTTTTCCCGGGAATCAGGCATGCTGCCCTCGCGGTTCAGGAGCCCAGAATACTGAAAATCAACGCCGTGCAGATCGATTTGACGACCCCGGGCCTGAGCTTCAAGGCCAGCGGACGGGACGAGGACTGGGGCAAGCCGATGCCAGATTACCCCAGTCTGGAAATCCGCACCCGGCGCATCACCACCAGGGATTTTCTGCTGCAGGCCCGCCAGCGCGGCCAGAATATGGTCTTGGCGGTAAATTCCAATGGCTGGCGGCCTTGGGAGAAACCTTTCAATCACAAATACGGTGGCAAGCTGGGGCTGATAATCTCTGACGGACAACTGGTCAGTGAGCCCTCCCGCGGGCCCTCGCTGCTGGTTTACCGCGATGGACGGGTGGCTTTCGCCCATGTCGCTGCGGATGCTGATCTCAGCGAGGTCCAGACCGCGGTATCGGGCTTCTGTTTCGTGCTGGAAAAAGGCGAGGTGACCAACAAGGATAAATCGTTGCATCCGCGCACCGGATATGGTTTGTCAGAGGACAAACGGTATCTGATCTTTCTGACTATCGACGGGCGCCAGAAGGGATATAGCGAGGGTGCGACTACTGCTGAAGTGGCCGAATGGCTTCGCCATTTCGGTGCCTGGGAAGGACTGAATATGGACGGCGGCGGTTCTACCACTCTGGTGTATTGGGACACGGCCGCGGGCGCAGTCCGGAGAGTCAATCATCAGGCTGGCGGAGCAGAGCGCCGGGTTGGCTGCAGCCTGGGCATTGTGCTGCCGGAAGAACCGCCCAAAATACAGGTGGGTGATGGGAGAAATAGTAGTACGACTGATTCAGGCAGATGATCTGCCGGAGGTAGTGCCAGGAATTATTGCTCTGTACCGGGAAGCCGGCTGGTTTGCCACTGATGAGCAAGTTGACCAGGAACAGGTGGAGCAAATGCTCCGGAATTCGTTTCGAGTCATGGGAGCTTTTGCTGAAGGCAAAATCATCGGCTTGATGCGAGCACTCTCCGACGGACTCAGCGACGCCTATCTGCTGGATATGGTGGTCAGCCGCAAATACCGCCGCCAAGGCATTGCCGCCAGAATTCTGCAGGCCCTGGTCGAAGAATTGAAAAAATGCAAGATTGACTGGATTGTCTGCATATCCGTCCCCGGGAAAGACGGACTGTATGCCAAATTAGGTACGCCGATGCAGGCGCATATCCCTTATCGCTTCCTGTAAGGAGTGTTTGATTTTTTTATGTTTTCTTTTCCGCTGGAAAGCCTCAAGGCGTTGGACATTTCTGACCAGCCGGCTTTGAAGCCTTTGATTCTGTCCCTGGAACCGCATAGTTGCGAACTGAATTTCCTGAATCTGTACACCTGGGCCCGTGCCTACAGCACCCATTTTGCTATTTATGCAGGCCTGCCCTGGTTCTGGTTTCCACCGGCTTCTGCTGCATTGCTGCCGCGGGCAGCCATCCATGACAGCAGTGAGGTGTCTCTGCCGGGGAATCAGGGTGAAGACCTGCTGCTCTTCCCGGGCGGGTTTAATCGCGGGCGCTGGCCCTCTCCGGAGCTGCTTGCCGCCGTGATGTGGACTTTCCGGCAGGCCGGCTACGCGGGGATTATCAGGAATGTCCCAGTCGAATATGTGCAATCTTTTCCGGAAGTCAACTCGTTGTTTCGGGTGGATGAGGAAAGCAGCGCCATGAGCGAGTATCTCTATTCAGTAGAGCAGCTGCAGTCCTTGCAGGGACAGAAGCTGGCCAAGAAAAAAAATCTGATTGCCCAATTCCGGCAATTGTATCCATCGCATTCGGTGCGGGGATTCAGCTCAGAGTTGATTCCGGACTGCCGGTGCTTGGCGGAGCGCTGGTATGCCGCGCACCCGGGGGATGATTATATCCGGGCCGAAGCTGATGCCCTGGACCGGACTTTTGCGGCCGTTGCGGAACTGGCTCCCGAAGGAGTCTGCCTGTATGTCGACAACATCTTGGCAGGCTTTTCCCTCATCACCCGGTTGAATACAAATACCTGCGATGAACATTTTGAAAAAATTGACACCAGCTACAAAGGTGTCGGGCAGGTTCTGTTCCAGGAACTCCTGCAGCGCCTGGACGGACGGTATGAATTCATCAACCGGGAGCAGGACCTGGGACTCGCCGGACTGCGCCAGGCAAAAAATTCCTATGACCCGATTGCTGTCCGGCAGCAATTCCAATTTATGTTGCCGATGGAGAGTCCCGGCTGAGGCTTTGCATGGGACAATGAGATGGGCGATTTTAGCATACCGGTCCCATTGTCCCATTATTCCATT
>JAAZIZ010000309.1 GCA_012800565.1 Lentisphaerota bacterium | reverse complement strand
TGGGACGGCTGAAGCACGCAGATGGCAGGATTATTGATTCTCAGTGCCTGGCAGTGAAGATGCCCGGCCCGCACAGCTACACCGGCGAAGATGTGGTTGAGCTGCATTGCCACGGCGGGGCCCTGGTCGCACACCTGACCCTGCAGGAGCTGCTTGCCGCAGGCTGCCGCCTGGCCGAGCCGGGCGAATTCAGCCAGCGGGCATTCCTGAATGGCAAGATGGACCTGACCCAGGCAGAGGCGGTCGCGGATTTGATCAGCGCTGGCTCGGAGATGGCGCTGCAGCTGGCTAATCAGCAGATGCAGGGGAAATTCGGACGCCGCCTGACGGAGATTTATCATCAGCTTACCGAGATACGCATGGAAATTGAGTCCCGGCTTGATTTTCCGGAAGAGGATTTGGACTGGCAGCCGCCGGAAACTCTGCGGTCAAGCTTGTCAATGCTGGGGCAGGAGTTGCGGTCCTGGTCCGGCAGTCGCCGGCAGGGAGAGATTTTGCGCCACGGGATTGCCCTTTGCCTGGCCGGGGAGCCCAATGTCGGCAAGTCCAGCCTGTTGAATATAATTTTGGGCCATGACCGGGCTATTGTCTCAGAGACACCCGGCACTACCAGGGATAGTATTGAGGTACCGGTGAGTATTCGCGGCATCCCGTTGCGCCTGGTGGACACCGCCGGTTTACGGGCTGCCGGTGACAGCATTGAGCGGCAGGGCATTGAGCGTTCACAGCAGAATATCGCTGCTGCCGCAGTGGTGCTGTGGGTGATGGATGCCGCCGGCGACTTGTCGGCTCAGATGGCAGCGTGTCCTGCCGCACCGGATAAGGTTATTTATGTGGCTAATAAAGCCGATCAGCTGCCGGAAGCCCCGTCGCCCCTGGCACCTTCCGAGCAGTTGGTTTACACTTGCGCTTTGACCGGAGAAGGCCTGGAACAACTATATGACGCACTGGAAAAGAAAGTCTGGCAGGGGAAATGCCTCTCGGAGAATGAGTTTGCGGTGAGCGCCCGGCATGCAGAGGCATTGGAAAAGGCAGCCGGAAATCTCCAGGAAGCAGTCGAACAGCTCTCGACTGAGTCCTGGGAACTGGCGGCTGCGGCTCTGCAGCAAGCCCAGACGGCGCTGGGCAGCATCACCGGTCAGTCTATTTCGCCCGATATTCTGGGCGGGATTTTTGCCCGTTTCTGCATCGGCAAGTAGCCGTTACAGCGGCCTGCTGGTCCAGAGACAGTCTGTGCTTTGCAGTGATATGGCTACCCTCCTGTACAGCCGCTATCCCTGGACAAGCAGGCTGCAGCCTTATCTGGCCAGCAACCGCTCGGCATTGCCGCGGGCGATCTTCTGGAAAACCACCTCGCTGATTTCACCGGAACTGCGCAGCTCCAGCAGGAAATCCACCAGCGGGGTCGGAGTGCCGGGGGCGCAGATATCGGTGCCGAAGAGCAGCCGGTCCTGGAACTCCGACAAAAATTTAACTGCGTATTCGCGGTCCCTGGCCAAGGCATTGTAGCCGCTGCCGGCTGAGAGGTCGCCATAGAGATTCGGGTATTGGCGCAGCAGCCGCGGCACAGCGCCTTCGGTCACTGGTCCGGTGGGATAGCCGAAGCGGTCATCAACGGTGCGGATGGTGCTGATTTCGGCCCAGAAAGCCTGCGAATGCCCCAAAAAGCGCAACTTGGGGAAGCGGCGCAGGGACTCTTCGAGCTGGGGCAGGCCGCTATCGTCCACCAGGCCGTAGGAGTAGTTCAGGAAAGGCGAGATATGGAAAGTCAGCAGGAAGTTGTTTTCCTCGGCGGCGGCGAAAAGGTTCTGCACCTTGGCATCCAGAAACGGCAGATTGGCGCTGACCTCACCCAGGCCCAGAAAACCTGCCTGGCGGTAGCAGTCGAGGATTTTGTTGAGTGGCGCTTGCCAATGGTTGCGTGCCCGCGGGTCGACATTGCAGAAAGGCACGAAGCGGCCGGCGAAATCGCGGGTGATCTGCAGTATTTCCTCATTCGACTGATAAATCCCCGGAGTGTTCTCCGGGTTGACCAGCGGCAGCAGCACGGCTTTTTCAATGCCCAGCTGGTCGTAGCGTTTGACTAATTCCTCCGGGGTGGTCATGTATTGCCGGCCGTTGAGTTCGACGATGCTGCGACCACGGGTAGTATGCGCATGGATGTCGATGAACATGTTCTGGTTCTCCTGTAAGTTGTGAGGAAGTATCAGTTTTACAAACCGGCGGGGATGCTCAGGCGATAGCGGACTCTACTATTGCGGTCCGGGGTGGTACTGCAGATTGTGGGTGGTTTGGGCCAGGGTGAGGTTGCTGTTTTCGGGATGCAGCAGCTCGGCGGAGGGTGTATTTTCCTGGCGGCAGGGTTGCGAATAAGATGAAGCGGGGCTGATTTGCTTTCTGCTGCAGTTTGCCCTGCCGGTCCAGAATCCGGGCGCGGCAAGGCGGTGGGTGCGTCCAGTGTTCAATCCAGCCGCCGTGGAGGCAGCGATTGAATGAATAACTCTTATAGCCATGAAGTAGTTCCGCCAGCCAGCTGCATCAGAGTGGATAGAATACCGCAAACAAGGCCTTGGGATCGCCGCTGGTTACCCATTGGTTGGAGATGGCCACCTGGGCTTTTTTGAGATTGCGGGAGCCGCCATCGAAATACAGGAAATTGCTGCCTTGGTCGTGCCGGTCGGTGATGCTGGTGGCGCAGGTCCAGGTGTTGGTCGAGAAAGCTCCGGATGTATTGTCGTAGAGGTCCAGCAGGAAGACCCGGCTGGCGGGCAGCTTGATCTGCAGGAGCTTGCCGTTGCGGATGTTCTGGGAGTCTAGGGTCAGGGCATAATGGGAGGCTGCGTGGTTATGGGGTGAATAGCCGAAACGGTTGTCATTCAGCAGCGGGCATTTAAAGACGATGTTACCGGTCTGGGAGGCTTTGGTGTAGGTGGTGACTTTGGAGCCGGGCACGAAGATGCGGTAGAAATCCTCTTTCACAAATCCGAGATATGGTGCCAGGCGCACAAACCAGGCGGCATTTTGCTTAGTTGCAAAACCGGTGAAAGTCGCACCGTCGGTGAATTCGCGCCCGAACGGAATAAACTCATCTGAGTCATCACAGTATATGAAAGTGACCACTCCCAGCTGCTTGAGATTCGAGAGACAGGCGATGCTCCCGGCCTTGGCCCGGGCTTTGGACAGGGCCGGCAGCAGCATTGAGGCCAATACCGCAATGATGGCGATGACCACCAGCAGCTCAATTAAAGTGAAGAAAGAAAGATTCGGAAACCTGATCTTTTGCCTGTTCATGATAAATCTCCACTGTCAGTCTGCGGTTTGGGGAAAGAATTGAGCAATTGCCATTTCTTCTGAATAATATAAGTAACCCGGCAATCTTGTCAAGCGAGCAGTTGTACCAGTGAAAATAATTGAAAGTAAGGAGTCGTGCAAAAATTAGTTACTGTGCGAAATTTTGTGATGGGGCGTGATAGACCGGCCCAGGGCAAGCGGCCCGCAGGGACGCGCCGCCCTGGGTGGGACGGTGCGCGATATACCCACGGCAACGCCTGAACCCGAGGGCGAAAATCCTCCGGGGACAAGGCTGGGGGAGCAAGCTCCCCCAGGGAAAGCGGCAGCAAGCTGCCGCGCTCCAAATGCCCTTACGCCCTGTTTATGTCACTTTGCAGGATTGAGGCTGCGACGGGGGACAGAAAACTTTTTCGCCTTATTTCTGCTGCCAATTGTGCCTGTCGGAGGCGCGATATGGAGATGATGCGGGAGCTTGCTCCCGCCTGGAGTTTGGCAAAACGCAGGGCTGGTCTAACAACCCCAACAGGGTTGCCATCTTCAAAGCCCAGGGTTGGCCGCACAGCGGCCTACCCTGGGAAATGAGAACCATCCACCCTCTTCCTTCCTTTCCCTCCCTCCTCCCGCTCAGCGGGAGGAGGGAGGGAAAGGAAGGCCTGTCACCTTGGCCGCGAAGCGGCAAAAGCGCTGAAAGCGCAAAACATACCAGCCCAGGGCAACGCCCTGGGTAAACGTCCCCCCGAAATTGCAGCACGCTGGAAGCGTGCCACATAGTAAACACGAAAGACAACAGGAAATGCCGGTTATTAATTGAGTAACCGACACGCTTGCGAAACATTATTATTCAGTCCTGGATAATGCTGATCACATCATCAGTAAAAGGCGTCTGTTCGTCGTCTGCAGGATCACTGTACCGGCGGGAAAAACGCGCTTTTTTCCCATGGCTCATCGGATGGTGCCCGGAAGCGCTGCCTTGTTCCCGGCGGGAGCTGACCGTACCGGGGGGAAGCTCCTGCAGGAAACTGCTGGGGATGCGGAAATAGTCGTTTTTGCCGAACAAGAAGCGGCTTGAGGCCCAAAGGATATAGAGGTTCTTGCGGGCACGGGTGATGGCGACATAAAACAGGCGCCGTTCTTCCTCCAGGTCTTCGGCATTCTGATGCGGCAGCAGCCCCTCTTCTGCGCCGGCAATAAAGACGAACGGGAATTCCAGGCCCTTGGCGCTGTGCATAGTCATCAGCACCACGCTGTCTTCACTCGGATCATGGGCATCAACATCTGCCACCAGAGCGACTTCAGCCAGGAATTCCTGCAGTCCTGCCTCGGGGTCTTGGGCGGCAAACTCATGTACTCGGGCAAGCAAGCTGTCCAGGTTGTTGATTCTGCTTTCAGCGTTGCTGCGATCGTATTCTTTGATCAGTGCTTCAGCCAGCCCGGAGTGCTCCAGGACCCTTGACACCAGCAGCGGCAAACTATCCTCCTGCAGATCGCGCAAAGTAACGCACCAATGTGAGAATTGATTCAGACGGCGAGCCTTGCTGCCGGAGCCGCTGCCGAACTGCTGCCGGAAAGCATCGCTGCAGAGGAAAGCAAATATGCTCTGCGATTGTGCTGCAGCCGCCTGGTTGATTTTTTCCAAGGTCACGGCACCGATGCCGTAGTCAAGAAAAGCGAGCAGCCGTTTCAGGGCCACAATATCGCTGGGATTGACTTTCAGACGCAGGACCGCCAGGAAGTCCTTGATTTCCCGCCGGTCATAAAAGCGCACCCCGCCGATGATCTGATACGGAATGCTGAACTGCATCATCGCCTCTTCCAAAGTCCGGGACTGGCTGTTGGTGCGGTAGAGCACTGCCATTTCACGCCAGCAGCCGGCCCTGCCCTGCTGCAACAGGGCTTGCATGGTACGGCAAATCCAGGTTCCTTCATCGCGGTCAGCGGGCACCTGGATCACTTCGACCCGGTTCCCCTCTTCGTTATGGGTGAACAGGCTTTTGGCAAAACGATGCCGGTTATTCGCAATCAGACAGTTGGCGACCTCAAGGATATTCTGGGTGGAACGATAATTCTGTTCCAGCTTCACAATCTTCGCCGTCGGGAAATCCCGGGTAAAATCCATGATATTGCGGTAATCAGCTCCCCGCCAGGAGTAAATGCATTGGTCCGGATCACCGGTTACATGCACATTCTCCTGCTCTGAAGTCAGCAGCCGCATCAGCAGATACTGCAGATGGTTGGTATCCTGGTATTCATCAATCAGCAGATAACGCCAGCGATGCAGATAGACCTCCCGCAAAGCCGGATTTTCCTGCAGCAGCTTGACCACAAAATACAACAGGTCATCAAAATCCACCGCATTGCAGCGCTGCATGCCCTCCTCGTAAAGCCGGCACATCCGCAAAGCCAGCTCCGGCGCAGCACTGCCCAGCGCCTCAATAGCCTCAGCAAAACTGCAAAAGTCATTTTTACTCTTGCTGACAATGGCAGAAATCTCTTTGCCGTGCAGCAATCCGGAGTACTGCCGGGGCAGCTGCGACAGGCATTGCTTGATGATCGCCTGCTGCTCGCTGTCGTCGTAGATGACAAAATTGCGGTCGCGCCCGAAAGGCCCGCGTTCAATTTCCTGTCGCAGGAAGCGGGCACACAAGCTGTGAAAAGTGCTGACGTTGGGCAACGCCTGGCCGCAAAGGCTGTTGACCCGCTCCCGCATCTCTCTGGCGGCCTTGTTGGTGAAAGTCATGGCCACAATCTGTGCCGGCCAGACACCCTGCGCGACCAGCCAAGCCAAGCGCCTGGTCACCACCCGGGTTTTGCCGGAGCCGGCACCGGCAATAACCAGCATAGGGCCGTCTTTGTGGGTAACTGCAGCAAGCTGTGCCTCAGTGAGATCAGATAATATGACGGATAACTCCGGCGACATGCCCTACTCCCTGATTATGGTTTTGGGCAGACCGCGGTAAGTCGCATGAAAACAAGGTACCGAGAACTCCTGCTCATCAAAAACCGCAAAATTATTCTCCCGGAGCAGTTTTTGCAGCAATTCAGGATTAGTTACCCGGCGGTCGAGGTCAACTGCGCCGCCAACCAGATGCCAGGAAATATAGCCAGACTGCCGCCGGCATAAAATCTGATACACCTCCTCGGTTGAGAGCGCAGCTCCCTTGTCCTTTCTGGCAGCAACCAACTCGCGGATGTAATCAGGGTATCCGTTGCGGCAATACATGCCTTCCAGCTGCTGCTGGTCAAAAGCAGCCATCAGTTCTGCACAATGGCGCAGACTGCGGCGGGCACTGGTAACCCGGATACGCTCTCCTGTCGCCTGCAGATATTCCAGCGCGACTCTGTCCAAAGCAGCCCGGACTTCCGGCAACAGGCCGTGCAGATTTTCCACTGAGCAGCTGAAAGTAAAATGCTCGCTGGGAATGTCCATCAGTGAAGACCTCCGGCGGTCGCCAAGACAGCCTTCCAGGAACAGCAGCACGATGCCTGCCAGCAGTACTGCTGCCTTGATCCAATGGCCCGGCTTCATCTGGTACATCAGGCGACAGAGACTAATGGCGCTTACTCAATTCATCCAGCACCTGTTCATAAAGCGGAATATGCTCTTCCACGGAGTCCGGATGCATCAATTCAGCGCACATCCGGGCATTGATGTCCGGACGCTCAGTATAGGCCTTGTGGAAAAGGCTGGTATAATACCGGATCAGGAAATCCTCTTCGTCCTTGACGGTGCGGAACAGCGACAAATGGCGGCGCGGCAGCGGGATATTCGAATCCTCGGGGCTTTCCCACAGACAGGCACCGTAAACCAGCGAGAAAATAGTCCCGTGCCAGGGGCGTTCATCGACGATATGGTCCGGATCGACCAGGTTATGCAGTTCGTCGTTGGTCAGCACCCGGGTTCTGTCTTCGAACAGAGCATAGATATTGTGCAACACCCGGTCACGGATATTGCCGTCTTCAATATACCAGCGGGTGACCTGCATATAATCCGCAAAACTGAGGCGGCGGAGTTCTTCCAGCGGCAGGGGCGAGGCATTGCGTTCACCGGCACTGCTGACAATCACTCCTTCATCAGTGTCGGCAATCTGAAACTGCTTTCCGCCAACCGCCTTGATCACTTCCGCCAGGTTGCGGCAATTTACCAGCTCAGGGGTAAAATCCGGGAACTGCTCTTTGAGCTTGTCGGCCAATTCGTCCATCATCAAGCCATTGGTGCTGATGTGCTCCTTGAAAAATGCCAGCAGGGCGCTTTTTTCCGCAGGCGGGATCACCGGTACACTGGCGGCTTTCCCGGCACCCCGGCTGCTGCCGGAAGAGGACGCCGGTGCCGCCGCGGCGGGTGCGGGAGCACTGCCGGCCAAGCCGGCGGCAAACTGAATATACTCGTCACACTGTCGAATCCAGAGGCTGTTCGGCGAGCTGTCACCAGTCAAAGCGACGACGGTGCTGCCAAAGGCTTTCAGTTGCGTGACCAGAGGCAGAAGATCAGCTTCGCCGGTGACCAGAATGAAACCGTTGAGATTGGTATGCGTGCGTTGACATTCCAGAGCCTGAGCGGACAGAACAGCATCAGAGAAGTTCTTGCTCTGAGAGCGGATAACATGCAGCATCTCCACGCCCTGACGTTGACATTCCTGGGCGAACTTGCGCAACTTGGTGTTGCTCCAGTCTGCGATCGCCTGGCGATAAACAACCCTGCCCAGGCGCTGCTCCAGGCCGGTAATTAATTCACCCACTGATAAGTTGCCATCAGCATTGATACTGTCGAGGAAATTCTCGACATCCATCAGGAGGGCGAATTGTTGAGTTTTTTGCGTCATATCTTGTTCTCTTGCCTCGTTTGCTTGGGATTGACAATAATAGATTAGCTTAAATAAACCTTAGGAGTCGTTAAACTGATTTTCCACCGGAAAAAGTTGACCCAACCAGTGCCAGTCGGAACCAGGCTGCCGGAAACGACGGAGAAAAAATCATAATGGGGAAAATACTTTGCCTGGCTGCATAGCAGCAAAACCTGGAGCCACGCGGTATAACGACAAATCCCTCAGCAAACTATGGCTGCGGCTGTCTGCAACCGAAAAAACACCTGCGGATGGCTTCAATTCTGCTAAACTTATCATTAACATAGCACTAACTGAGAAAAAAACAAACCGAGGCCGGAAAAATGCGGTAAATTGTTGTTGCTGCTCCAGGAAAAATGGTCTCAATCAGGAGTACCACCGGCTGTCTTGCCAGTGCGTGTCAGCCCTGCCGGGCGCAACTGAAAGCGCAACAGCCGCCCCCAGGAAAAGCTGATTTCTGGTTGCGGGCGACTGTGGGTACCGCTCCCGACATTCATTCTGGTAGCGGCCATAACACCGAGCATAGCAAATACGCACAAGGTGAAACTGCCGCCGTAACTGAGCAGTGGCAAGGGCAGACCGATAATAGGCAGCACCCGCACGGTCATTCCCAAGCCCACCATGATATGAACCATGCTCAGGGTGCTGAATGCCACGCAGAGCAGGCAGTCCAGCTCGTTGGCAGCAGTCGCTCCCCAGTGCAAACAGAGTCCCAGCAGCAGCATGTACAGGAGAACAATCGGCAGGCTGCCCCATAGAAACCCGCCCTCTTCGGCGATGACCGAAAAAATGAAGTCGGTGGGGGCGACTGTCCGGGGCAAATAGCCAAGGCTTTTTTGGGTGCCATTCAGAAATCCCTTACCCTGCCAGCCACCGCTGGCTACTGCCATCAGTGACTGACGCTCGTTCCAGCCGCCCTGGCCAGATAAATAAGACTGCAAACGCC
>JAAZIZ010000308.1 GCA_012800565.1 Lentisphaerota bacterium | reverse complement strand
TATGCTCAGGTCCCAACTTTGAGACGCCAGCAAAGAATGAGGGGAAGATATACATTCTGGCCTGGCTGTATGCTTCATGCAGGTCTTCCAGCGCAACGAATCCGGGAAAGAGCACCTCTCCCGGCGGCGGCAGTGCTGCTGCTGCGGCCTTGATAATTTCGGCATCCTGCCAGTCTGAGCCGGCCAGCACCAGCTTGTATTCCTGGCGCAGCGATTGAGGGAGCAGTCCGTAGGCGGCAATCAGGTTCAGGTGATTCTTGCCTGGATGTTCCAGGCGCGAGACATAGAGGATATATTTTTGGGCTTTCAGTCCCTGGGCCGCACACCAGCCCCGGTTTGCCGCCGGCAATGCTGACAATCCGTTATAGCAGACTGCGGTGCGGCTGCGCGGAATGCCCCAGTATTTCTCCATATCTGCAGCAGTAGACTGGCTTACTGCCAGCGGCTGGGTCGCCCGCCGGACAAAGAACGGCAGCAGATGTTTAAGGTAGAACATCCGCAGTCGGCTGTATTTTCCGGGAACATGGTATTGGGCCAGATCATGGACTACGGCTATGGTTGGCAGAGGATAGAAGGATAGTGCCCGGCGGTTGGCTGCAGTCAAAAGCAGGAAATCGAAATCACTGTTGCGCAGCTGCCAGGGCAGGCAGAACAGGTGCCAGAGCATCGAACAGACAGGCGAAGCAGTCCAGGCCGGTGCCAGACGAAAAGCATAACCGGGGAAGAATTTCTCTGCTCCAGGTTCCAGCAACAGCACCACCTCTTGTCCGGCCGCGGACAATTCGCGCACGACATTGCGAGTATAGACTGAAATGCCGGACTTATTATCGTCATAAGGTATGCAATCAACCAGAATCCGCATCAGAAAGCCCCCCTGCCCGATAAACATAACCGGGAAAAATTATTCAGGAAGAGCTCCGGGGAGAATTTTTCTCTGGCGAGCTTCAGTCCAGCCTGGCCGTAAGCCAGCAATCGGTCCGGGTCGCGCAACAGTGCGCTGGTCTGCCGGGCCAATTCGTCCACCTCTCCTGCGGGCACCAGCAGTCCGTTTATGCCCGGCTGCAGATATTCCCGGCAGCCGCCCAAATCGAAAGCCGCGATGGGCAATCCCTGGGCTGCGGCTTCCAGTCCGACCAATCCGAAAGGCTCCTGCCAGCGTGACGGCATAATCAGCAGATCGCTGGAGGCGTAGAGTTCTTCGGTCTCTCTGACCCAGCCGGCAAAGCGCACCTTTTGCTGCAGCGACAGCCCAGCGACCAGCTTCTCCAGTTTTGGCCGGTCGAAGCCATCGCCGGCAATCACGGCCTGAAAATCTACGTCCAGGCGGGCCAGAGTCTGCAGCAGCAGGTCTGCCCCTTTGCCCCGGACCAGCTGTCCCACGAACAACAACTGCGGCGGCCGGTGCAAGGGGGCCGGGGCCGTGCGGGGACAGTTCCCCGTCCGCACAAAAGGTGGCAGTTTCAGCACTTGTTCAGGAGCAAAACCATTGCGCAGCAGATTACCGCGCATAAAGTCGGAGAGCACCACCACCGCCGGGAATTGCCGGAATAATTCCAGACGGCGGGGAAATTCGCAGGCCAGTTCCAGGAATTGGCCGATCGGACCATGTGACCAATGTCTGGGGCTGGCCAGCAGGGCACAGGCGGTGCAAGGCACTCGGGAGTAATTGCGCCGGCAGTTGCGCCGCCCAAAAGGGATATAGTAATGCCGCCGCGGACAATAAGGTTCATGGTCATGCACAAAAAGCGCCAGGCCCCGGGAACGGCAGGCGAGAATTTTTTCCAGCCAGGGCCGGTCGAAGATTTTATGCACTGCCAGGAGGTCATATCGGTCCTGCTGCTGCAGTGCTTCGGGCAGGCTCAGGATATTGTCGAAGCCGGCGGCAAAGAGGTCGTAGTCCCGCGCCTGTTCCTGGCAGGCGCAGTCGAGTTCATAGCCGGCAGAGCGCAGCAGCTGGGCGGTCGCGTGCATATAGCGTTCAATGCCGCCGGCAAAACCAGCATAACGGCTAAGAAACAGGATCCGCGGCGGTGACTTGCTCATTGCTGCTGCCTTTGGCGGAGAAAGTCCCGGGCACCCTGGTAGAAAGAAAACTTCTGGACCACTCTGCGGACTGGCGCCAGGGGCAGTTCTTTCCAGGCGCCGCGCCGCAGCAGATAGCCGAAATCACGCAGAGTCTCCATGCCGATCTGTCCCAGACAACGCATGAAACTGATCCGGCGGGAAAAAATTTGCGCATCGGCGCGTCCCTCGTTATAGAATCTGCGGCGCAGCTGTTTAAGGCTGTAGTTATGCGAATGCATCACCTTTGCCTCCGGCACATAGACGATTTTACCGCCGCGCTGGCGGCAGCGTTTGGCCCATTCCACATCCTCTGAATACTGAATATCCTCTGCGAAAGGGAAAGTGAGCAGCTGTTCGCGGCGGATAGCCGCGCCGGCCAGGGAGAAGAAATCTCCCCACTTTGCCGCCAGTTTGCCATCACCGAAAGCACGTTCATGGTCCTTGCAGACCTGCTGCAGGGCATCGGGACGGCTGAGCTGATTGGCAAAGGTCGCCATCACTGCCTGGTCGGCAAACGGCGACACCAGCAATGACAGATACTGTTCCGAGCAGGGTTCTGCGTCGGCATTATTGAAGACCACAATTTCGCCTCGGCTGGCTGCCACCATGGCATTCAAGGTGCGTCCGGGGACATATTTTCCGGATGGGCGTGGCACCAGCCGCAGGGTCGGGAAGCGGGCAATAATCTCTGCGGTGCCATCATGGGAGTCGTCATCGCAGGAAAGCAGTTCAAAATTCGGATAATCCTGTTTCAGCAGTGCTGTAAAAGTCTGGGCGGCATATTTTGCATCATTATGGGAACGCACCAGGACGCTGACCAAGGGTGCGGAGCTCATGGCTGGATTCCTTTGCGGCACTGGAGTCGGAGATTACTGCTGCTTAAAGGACTCAACAGCATCGTCAACATTGTCAAAGATTTCGAAAATACGGTATACCTTGGTGATGTCAAACACGATGCGTGGCTTGGGCTGCAGAGCGGCCAGTTTCAGCTCTCCGCCCTTGTCGGAGAGCTTCTGCTGCGCAAAGACCAGCGCCCCCAGGCCACTACTGTCGATGTAGCTCATTTCCGCCAGATTCAGAACAATATGCTGATTGGCTTCAATCGCATCAGACATTGCATTCTTGAATTCTTCCGTGCAGTATACCACCAGGCGTCCTTTTACTGTCATCTTTAATATGGTGCCGACTTTTTCAGAAGTGATTTCCATTGCCTGTCTCTCGTTTTATTTATGTCAATAATATTGCGACTTAAACATAATATATGCCTGACCTTGGCAAAAACAAAGCAAATCCAGATTTTGCCAGCATAACGATTATTTCTTCAGTTCAGTTGTTAACAGATGAGAAAAGCCACAGCGGTCAGGCCCAGTACCAGGCAATACACCCCGAAGTACCAGAATTTTCCCAAAACCTGACACCAGGAGAGAACTTTCAAAGCGAGGATTCCGACGATAGTCGCAGTCAGGCAGGCAAGGAGCAAGCCCAGGCTTTCCACGGTTGAATCGGTCAGAGACATGATAGCCTTGGCTTTCAGCAGAATGCCTCCGGCCAGAAG
>JAAZIZ010000307.1 GCA_012800565.1 Lentisphaerota bacterium | reverse complement strand
TCCAGTTTTTTATTCCTTGTGCCCTGCGCTCTCTCGGATATTCACCGCATGGCGGTAAAGTGCGCTCTGTGACTGGGGATTTGGCTTTCGGCAGTTGCGTTTGTCCTGACTGCAGTTATATTTAATCAATTCACAGGTACGAAAAATATGCAGAAAAAGAGCTTTTCCAAAAATATTACCCAGAACCGGAAAGCCCGGCACGACTATGCGGTTCTGGAGGAAATTGAGGCCGGTATTGAATTGCTTGGCACTGAGGTCAAGTCCTGCCGTGCGGGTGGGATGTCACTGTCTGATTCTTATGCCCGGGTGATAGACGGCGAGCTGTTCCTGATCGGGGCCAATATTGCTCCTTACGAGCAAGGGAACCGCAACAACCATCTGCCCAGGCGTGATCGCCGCCTGCTGTTGCATAAGCGCCAGATCGTGCGCCTGAAACGCAGCACCGAAGCCAAGGGCCTGACTCTGATTCCCCTGTCGGTGTATTTCAATGAGCGCGGGCGCATCAAGGTCTCTCTCGCTCTCTGCCGGGGCAAGAATGTCCATGACAAGCGCGAGAGCCTGAAAGAACGTGACGACAAGAAGGAAATGGCACGCGCTCTGCGCTGATGCCTTACGGCAATGAAAGTATCAGATTTCGATTTTTTCTTGCCCGCCGAGCTGATTGCCCAATATCCTGCTGAACGCCGGGACAGCTCCCGGATGCTGAGCCTCTGCCGGCAGAGCGGGCGGCGGAAAATCACTCCTTTTGCCGATTTTACAGAGTATCTGTGCCCTGGTGATTGCCTGGTTTTGAATGACACCAAAGTGATCCCGGCCCGGATTTGGGGTGAACGCAGCGGCAGCGGCGGCAAAGTGGAAGCTCTGCTGCTGGAACAGCAGGGTACTGCAGAACAATGGCAGGCGATGCTCCGGCCCGGCCGGCGGCTGGCTCCCGGCGCAAAGGTCTGCCTGCGTGGTGCAGATGCTTTTTTTGTAGTGGAAGACAAGAGTCCCGAGGGGTATTTCCGCATCCGTTTCTCTACCCCGGATGTGCTTTCCTTGTTGCAGAAATGCGGTCAGGTGCCGCTGCCGCCATATATCAGCCGCGAGCCAGTGGCGGAAGACCGGGAACGCTACCAGACGGTCTTCGCCCGTCAGCCGGGAGCCGTGGCCGCTCCCACAGCCGGTCTGCATTTCACCCCGGAAATACTGAGCAGGCTCGAGCAATCCGGGGTGCAGCTGGTCCGGCTGACTCTGCACGTCGGGGCTGGTACTTTTAAACCGGTGGAAACGGAGAATATCGAAGACCACAAGATGCATTCGGAATTCTATGAACTGACTGAGGCCGCCGCTGCAACGGTCAATCGCACCCGGCAGCAGGGCGGCAGGGTTTTCTGTGTCGGTACCACTACGGTACGGGTCCTGGAGACCTGCGCCACCCCTGGCGGGACAGTCCTGCCAGGTTCGGGAAGAACCGATATCTTTCTCTACCCACCTTATCAGCCGCGAGTCGTGGATGCATTGCTGACTAATTTCCATCTGCCGCAGTCGACGCTGCTGATGCTGGTCTGCACTTTCTGCCCGCGCGAACATGTCTTTGCCGCCTATCAGGAGGCCATCGCTCAAAAAATGCGCTTCTTCAGTTACGGCGACTGCATGCTGCTGCTTCCGCCGGAGAGGTGGCAGCCATGACGGAGAACAAGTTACAGGAGCTGCTGCCAGCCTTGGAAGCCAAAGTGCGGGAGATTTTTGCGACCATGCCCTCCTGTCACGACTATGACCATACCTTGCGGGTGCGCCAGAATGGCGCTATCCTGGCCAGGGCGGAAAAAGCCGATGCGCTGCTGGTGGATTATGCTGCACTGCTGCACGATATTGGCCGCCAGCAGGAACTGCAGGACCAGGGGCGGACCTGCCATGCCGCCCTGGGCGCAGCCATGGTCCGGCAGATTCTGACCGGACTGGGAGTGCAGGACGAGCAGTTTATTCAGGCGGTCACCGACTGCGTCAGCACACATCGCTTCCGGGCCCGCGGCGGAGTTAAGCCGGCCAGCCTGGAGGCAAAGGTGGTTTTCGATGCCGATAAACTGGACAGCCTGGGCGCAATCGGACTGGCCCGGTCTTTCAATTTCGCCGGTCGCATCGGCGCCAGGGTGCACAATACCCGCGAACAGGCACTCGGAGCGGAAAGCTACAGCCGGGAGGACAGCGCCTACCGCGAATTCCTGGTCAAACTGCAGTACCTGCCTGCTAAAATGCTGACTGCCAGCGGTCGCCGTCTGGCAGCCCAAAGATACCAGTTTATGGAAGATTTTTTTGTTCGCCTGGAGCAGGAATGCAGCGGATTGGACTTGCAAAGTCCTGGTCCGGGAATATAATAAGCCTGTTAGTCTGGGCAGACGAACTGGGTTGATACGGTTCCGTAGTTTGCCGTTGCATGATAACTGAGACAGGATAGACAGGAAAGGAACAACGATGAACAGGAAACTCAGAATGGGTATGGTTGGCGGCGGGCTTGGCGGTTTTATCGGCGATGTCCACCGCAAAGCAGCACAGTTCACTGGTGAGGCGGAGGTGGTCGCAGGCGCATTCAGCACCAATGCCAAGCGCAGCAAGCAGACGGGTAAATCGCTGTATCTTGATCCGAAGCGGATTTATGGCAGTTACCAGGAAATGCTGGCTGGAGAGCTGGCCCTGCCGGCAGACCAGCGTATTGATTTCGTATCCGTGGTGACACCTAACAACGGCCATTACCCCATCTCCAAAGCTTTCCTGGAGGCGGGTTTCAATGTCTTGTGCGAGAAGCCTTTGACTATGAACCTTAAGCAGGCTTTGGCACTGCGCGATGTGGTGCGCAAGTCCGGGAAGGTCTTCGGGCTGATGCACAATTACACCGGTTATCCTATGGTCAAACAAGCCAAGGCGATGGTTGCCGCCGGTACCCTTGGGCAAATCCGCAAGGTTGTAGTGGAGTACTCTTTGGGCTGGCTGGCTTCGCCGCAGGCCAGCAAGCAGGCCGTGTGGCGGGTTGATCCTAACATCGCAGGGCCCTGCGGCTGCATGGGCGACATCGGTACCCATTCCCAGAATCTGATCAAATACATCACCGGCATGGATATTGAAGAACTCTGTGCCGACTTGACCAGCTTCGTACCTGGCCGGCAGGTCGATGACGACGGCTCAGTGCTGCTGCGCTTCAAGGACGGTGCCAAGGGCGCGGTCTTCTGCAGCGAAGTCTCCACCGGGCAGGAGAATAATTTCCGCATCTATATCTATGGTACCGAGGGAGCACTGGAATGGCGCCAGGAAACACCGGAAGACCTGTTCCTGCGCTCGAATGTCGAGCCCATGCGGGTATATCGCCGCGGCTGGGCCGGAGTCGGACCGGAAGCCGCCGCGGCGACCCACCTGCCGGCCGGTCACCCGGAGGGATTCTTGGAGGCTTTCGCCAATGTCTATGCCAATTTCCTGGCCTGTATCAAAGCCCGGGCAAAGGGTGACAGCCAGGCCGGCGGAGATTTCCCCGGCATCGAAGAGGGGGTGGAGGAGATGGTCTTCCTCGACTGCCTGCTCAAGAACGTCAAGGGCAAGGCCAAATGGACCAAGGTGCCTAAGCTCTAAGCAAGGCACTCCGCCCCGGAGCAAAAAACAGCCTGGCCGGCTGGCGGCAATACCCAGACCGGCCAGGATTTGGGGTTACTGAAATTCGCTGAAAAAAACTGCAGTTTTGTACATTTTTTACATTTTTTGCACATTTTTTGAGTTTTGCACTTGTAAAACTCAAAAAAGCGGCTATAGTAACAACTATTACCAGCGAATACTGCGGGATGGAGCAGCCCGGTAGCTCGTCAGGC
>JAAZIZ010000306.1 GCA_012800565.1 Lentisphaerota bacterium | reverse complement strand
TGCCGGTGTGGGTGGTCTGGATTTGGGTCTGCCGTCCCCCGGCGAAGGCTTGATACTCTATGCCGGCAACGGTGGGAATGACCAGAACCATGGCAATAGCGCAAGCTCTGCACTGCTCAGCCTGCAAGCTGCCGCCGACCGCTTATCTCCCGGAGATACATTGTATATCCTGCCCGGCAAATACGATACTGAGCTGCGTCTCACCCGTGGCGGCAGTGAGGGCAAACCGGTGCGGGTCCGTGCTTATGGCAAAAAGACGGTCTGGCTCGCCGGGGTAAAAGTTGAGGCTCCCGGGGTAGAGCTCGCCGGACTCGCGGTCAGTGGCGCGGCGGTCGGCTTCGATCTGTGCGCTTCGGACATTACCCTGCGGAATTGCGGTGCCTACCAATGCCGGGAAGCCGGCCTGCGCTCTACCGGATCAGACCGCCTGGCAGTGTTCAACTGCACTCTGGCCGACAACCAGACCGGCCTTGCCCTGGGGTCTTCCCCACAAGCGCAGATTCGTGACTCCATCCTGGCCGGCAATAAGACCCTGCTGAGCGCAGACCCCACCAGCCAAAGCACACTGCGCAGCAGCCATAACATCATCGCGGGCGGAGAACTGCCCGGATACAGCAACTGGCAGGTCGAGGAGCTGCGTTTCGCTGATCCGGCCAAGCACGATTATCGCCTGCAATGGGACAGCCCGGCTGCGGCCTGCGACTCGTTCTGCTCTCCGGCCGGAGCTAGCAGCGTCCTGCCTAAGCCATTGCTGATCAGCAATATCAAAATTGATTATCTCACCCCAAACACCGGTATCGCCCTCTGGGAGACCCCCGATGACGACTCTTTCGGGTATCTCGAATACTGGGTTCAGGGTGATACGCAGAAGCTGCGCAGTTCCTCGCCCACCCAGGGCACCCGCCATACCGCCGGTCTGAAAAAACTGCGTCCTGACACTGTCTATGAGTACCGGGTGCGCAGTAACGGCCGGCGCGGCAATTATGCCACCAGTGAGGTGCTCTCGTTCCGCACCACCAGCACCCAGCCAGAGCCCCGTACCTATCATCTCTCGCCCAACGGCGATGACCAGGCTGACGGCCTGACCCCCCAGACCGCCTGGCGGAGCATGAAAAAAGCCTGTCTGGCTGCGTGCGCCGGGGACACTTTCCTGATTCAGCCCGGCTCATACTACGATGAACTCGCGCCGATGCACGGCGGCAAGCCCGGTCAGCCGATTGTCTTCCGCCGGAATGGCCCCGGACAGGCGATCATCGATGGGCAGGGACTGCGGTTTCAACTGATTAAACTGCTTGACCTGGAGCATATTGTGATCGATGGCCTGACCATGATCAACCCCGAAGAGGGCTGCCGGAATGGCGTTATTTACCTGAACAAATGTTCTGATATCAGCATCAGCAACTGTCGCATGGGCGTGGACAAGGTAGTTTATTATACCAGCGGTCCTTTCTTGCGGGCCGGAAGCTGCCAGCGACTGCGGTTTGAGAACAACCAGGGCTGGGGCGGCGATTATCCGCTGACCCTGGTCGGCTGCAATGATGTCCTGATCAAAAACAACACCATAGTCGATGGCACCATGACGGGCAGCCATATTGTCGACAGCCGGGAGGTCACCATCATCAATAACCTCTGGTGCCGCCCCTGCATTCCGGAAAAGAGCAACCAGTGTCTGTTCTTCACGGCTATTGAGACAGACAAGATTGTATGCGACTACAACTTGTTCTTCTCGCCCTACCCCACCCATAAAGTCGGCTTGATCCGGGCAGGCAATGCCACCCCGCTGGTGTACGGAGACAACCTGATCGACTGGCAGAAAAACAGCCCCTTTGATAAACACAGCATCCAGGCCGACCCGCGCTTCCGTGATTATGAAAAAGGCGATTTTCGCCTGCAGCCGGACAGCCCGGCGCTCGGAGCCGGCAAAGACGGCGAGAATATCGGTGCCACACTGCCGGAATAATTACGCCCCGATTAGCTGTGTCCGGCGGCAAAGCTTACTGCAACAGCGCCGCCGGATGGCAGCCTGTGGACGAACAAAAACACAGGCTCACCAGGCAACATGGAAGAACAGGAATAAAAAATCTGTCAGCCCCGGCATAAGCCGGGGTTACTTTTTTTTGCGGCCCGACGGCGCTGGAGTCGGGCTGATATTTTCTGACTGGCAGTACGGGCAGACGGATAATTTCTCTTCAAATTTCTCGCATTCTTCCTCGCTCATATCACGCTTCGGCCAGAGCGTCAGGCCGTATATTTCCCCGCATTTTTGGCAGGTAAAAGAAGGCGAGGTATGATCGCCGCATTCGGGGCAGTACACATTGCGCAGATCAAGCGTCCGGATCGCATGCGTATGCCCGGAATAACAAGTGAACATCTGCAAGGGGCCCTGTTGGAAATGCTTCCGGATCACGCTGCGCCGACCGCACAGAACGCCTCCCAGAACCAGCAGAGCCACCAGTACCAGGGCCGCGGCGAGAATCGTCAGGCGTTTCTTGAGGCTATAGACATCAGACAGAGTCAGGCGCACGGGTGGCTCAGTCGGATAAGGACCCTTTTTTGTGCCGCCGCCAGAGCTGGGAATGTTGGTTTGGCGTTTGAATTCGGCCTCTTCACTTTCCGAAGCCAGCTCGCTGTTGTCTTTATTTTTATGCAGCTTGGCCTGTCCAGGCAATTCGGTGGGAGAAGTCGCACTGGCCGAGGTCTTGCTGGAGGTCATAATGGCCATCTGGTAGAAGATTATTTCCAGGTCCCGCAAGCGTGGCCGGGCCTCCTGCCGATAGAGAGTCATAGCTTCGACGGTGATGGCCATGATGGGACTGCCCTCTATCGGACTAACCTGAGGGAGTTTAAGCATATCCTGTGAGATGCGTTGCTGCAATTCATAACTGCAGGGACGGCCAGCAAAAGGATTCTCCCGCCGCAGCATCACAGTCCCAAAGAATCAGAAATTGATATTTTCTTTTTCTCGCCTGCCCGGTTTGCAAAAAAGTTTTCCGGGCGTAAGG
>JAAZIZ010000305.1 GCA_012800565.1 Lentisphaerota bacterium | reverse complement strand
CTGTTCCGGCAAGTGCCCAAATGGGCCACGTAGCCACTAAATCAGGCAAGGTACTGCGTGTTTATCCGGTTTCCCGGGGAAGTTGGGCTAACTCTGGGGATGTGCGTATAGCGCAAACCACGGGATAGTGCCGCGCCTCCGGCGCGGCACACAGGTTCAGTCGTTTCGGTCAGCGATGCCCTCCCATTGCCAAGTCATTGCCAGCGGTCGAGCAATCGACTGGACAAAGAATTTTGCCTTTAAGTTAGGAGCATTGGACTTATGGGACGTATGGATGAGACAATGAGATAATGGGACAATGGGATGTGCGATTGTAGCCTACCGGCCCATTGTCTTATTATTCATGCGTCCCATGTATTGCCACCTTACTCCTGCCCTGCAGACGCATTACGGAGCTTTGCCACAAATCCTACCCCAGAAATGCTCCTTGCGGTTGATTCTCAGGCTTCAGGAGTTACATTATATCTTCCGACCAGATGTTTGCCAGCGTAGCTCAGTAGGTAGAGCACTTGACTTGTAATCATGAGGTCACCGGTTCGATTCCGGTCGCTGGCTCCAGTTTTAAGCCGCTTAACAATAACAAGTTAGGCGGCTTTTTTGTTTTTGCCGCAAAATCCTTGTTTTGCCTTGTTTTCGCCTATTTTCGCACTGTCTAATACCCCAAAGGGGGAGTAAAGGGCGCATCCTCCTTATCTGCCCCATGGCCATAAACAACCCGGAAAACATAAAGCACAAAAACATGATTTTCATTTCAGACTAGGCTTCAGCCTGGGGTGGGGAATCCCCCAGGACAAGGAATGAACTTCGCAACGCCTTTAAAACAAAGGAATCAGGGCTAAAAACCAGCTTTGACTGCTTTTTTAGGTTGAATCATCTTCTCCATCTTGTCACAATATGCAGGGTACAAGGAGGTTTCACCATCATTCGGTGTCATAAAATCCTTCGGGAAGCTGTTTGACATTTTCCGCATTTTCAGCGAGGTCTTCTTCAAGAAGTCTTTCTCTGCCGGGGAAGGAGTTTTGGCGTAGCGGAAGAAGCCGCCCATCATCTTGCAGAAAATCTGACCAAAGGCCAAAGTCCTGGTCTGCTGAATCAACTCATCCTGCAAGGGGCCACGACGAGTGAGGGCAGCAGCTTCCTGAATCAAGGCGAGTCCCTCTGCCGTCAGAGCATCCAGTTTCTCCCAGTAATCAATATGATCCTGCAAGGTTCGCTGCCAACACAAGTCTACCCGTCTGGTCTCTGTAGGGAATGGAGGCTTGGTCTCGTCCATCACACGGTCCATCATGGCATGTTTATAAATAATGCTCAGGGGATAGGCCAGGTGTCTTTTGACACAAAGCTGCAGATACTGGAACATCTTCTCACCCGCCTTCTTGCCGTAAATCAACTGGCAGGCCTTTGACAGCCAGCCATCCGGCTTCTGATGCCGCTCTTCTACACTGAAGGTATGGCTGATTTTATCGTTAAGCAGAGCAAGGGCAGAGTTACGATCATACTTGCGGGGGTCCACCGTTTCGCCGCCTTCATGGTAATCCAGATTCCAGGTGCACTCACTGTTGAACAGCTGTTGGGGACGCTGGTAAATAACACCGGAAAACGTAAACACCCCGTGTGCCCCTGCAAAGAAACTGCACATCTCCGTCATTGAGGAGAAAGAGGCATTTTCACCATACAAGGCTCCGCCGCCAACCGCAAAAATCATGATTTTCTGGGCTGCCCCGATTTTCGTGAATTTGTCAGCCAGCTCCTTGATGCGGAGTTTCCCGTTTTCACCGAGATACTGTTCCCGGAGCGTGAGGTACACGTTGTTCTTTGTCTTCATAGCCTTGGCTACATTGCACCAGAGACTCATCACGTGCCCCCAGGCCTCATCGTCATCACCAACGCTTCCGTAGCAAGGAGACACCAGCCACAGGCTGCAATCCCGCTCCGCATCGAAAAACTTGTTTTTCACTCCTTTCCGGGCTTCCCCGAAAGAATCATATCCGTGGGCAATGGCACCTGCGCCGCCATCCATCGCATCTGCGGCATTATTGGGCCACTTCTTCCGACATTCGGGGCAACGCAGGTCCCAGAACAGCTCCCACACTTTGTGATAATCCGAAATATCCTCATGGTGAATATACAGGCCGCCAGGCTCAATAGCCTTGATAAATTTCCGTACGTCTTTCACTCTTTGCGCCCACAATTCAGGATTGCTGCGGCAAGTGCCGTTCTTTCCCGTTTCCGGCTTCGGCGGATAATTGATTCCGCAAATGTAATCTTGCTTCACCGAGCATCCGGCACCGGGGACAAAGGCATGGGCTTCACCCATATAGGTTTCCCCACCAAAACCGCCGTATGAAATCCCGTAAAGGAAATAAATCAAACGGACGCCGCGCTTTCTGGCATAACGATTCAGCATCCGCATGTCTTTGGCGTATTCGGGCCAGCAGTCAATATCCAATGTAGGGCCATAGCAGAAAATCCCGTTGTAACGTGAGGCCAGGGCAAAGTCAATTTCAAATTTCCACCGTTTCAGAAAAGCGGCCCGTCCATCGCCCCAGTCCAAAGCGGAACGGCAGACCTCTCCGCAAAGCAGCGGACGCGCCGCCACACGCCACTCCGTATCAGGATAATCCACGATGTCGCAGCATTGGAAAGTGGCAGGCGCAATCTTTAGCTGGCGCAAGGTCTGCAGCGCATACAGCGCCCCAGTCTGGGTATTGGCGGTAATGCTGATTCCCTTTGGGGTGACCTTCAGATGATACGCCTGTTCAGGTACCTTCGGAACCTTGACCAGCCCGGAACGAACTGTCTTCTTCAACACAAATGGCCGGCGGCAAACAGCTGCCGGACCTCACGGCCAAAGACGCCATCAAACCCCAAAGACGCTTTGTCAGAATCCTGTCCCGTTACCTTGTATACGCCAGCAGAATAGGTCACTTGTTTCGGCTTGGGTGAAAGGAAGATTTCTGACATTTGCGAACTCCTCTAAATCTCCAAACTATTATCCAGGCTTGTGTCGAACTGACCGCTTCGGGGTTGCAGTAGTACCTTTACACGGCACTGTCTTTGGGGGAATTCTCCGCCCTGGCTGGGTTAAGTTCGGTTACTCTGCCCATCCCACTCCGACGTAGTTATGACAGTGCGCTTTGTGTGGTGCTGACCCGTCCGAACTGGCAGATACTTGCTCCTCAAGTGCCGGATACATCCGCCAATACTCAAAATAACCCAGCGCCAGCAGGCCGATTTGCGGATGGCGTACAGCTGGACGGGAGGCCAGAACGTCCCCCCAAACGCCGGCTTCTTCCGCCTCAAAACTGGTGATTTATGGTTTTTTATTCATGGCGTATTTTGGTTTTTTTCACTATCCGAGTCATTTGCGCCAGGGTGTACGGATTTCTCAGCTACTGTTCTGTTGATTTCCGCATAAGGCTTCCGATTCAGATTAAGCGCCTCAATGCATTTCTGCAATCCCGCAGGAATCTCCTGCTTGGGCTGCCCGTCACAGTCATGATACACCCAGCAGTCTTCCTTAGCATTGCCGTACATCCCTACAGGACGCATGAAATGATAGGCATCATAATAGGCATCATATTTTTTGCGCACAGGTGGAAGTGGTTCGGCTCCTTGGATCATTTTTTCTTTCAGTTCCTTCAGATACCTGGTATATACTTCCCTGCAGGAGCATTGTTTTTTTACCGCCAGGGCAGCCGCCATTCCGACCACTTCTCCCAGCATGCCCAGGGTACGCATGACCCGGACGCAGGAAAATGCTATATGGGACAGGCTCAGGCAGCGTCCTGCCAGAAAGAGATTATTCATGTCCCGGGCATACATGCAACGATAGGGGATTGGATAGGGTTCCGGCAGCTGCAGATGATAGGCGCAGGCTTGAAAGGGCTCCGGAAAGGTGGCGCAGTTTTCCGGATCGGCAAAGTGCAGATCAATGCTCCAGGTGGCGCATCCCGTGCCGTCCGGATATTCCTTTGTCTGCAAAATGTCGTTCAGGGTCAGGACCAGGTCTCCCCGAACCCGGTAGCTTTCCCGTTTCCCGCCTATTGGGGAAACCCACTCCAAATCCATATTTTCCCACTCTTTTTTTCTGCATGATCGGTTTTTCAGGAACGACCAGTTACCATAGCAGGCCATCAGTCCATAATCCCGGATTTCCTCAATATCTGTCACCTGATTCCGGAATTGCCCGGCTTCCCAGTCCCATTGGCTATTAAAGCGATGCAGAGCATTCTCTTCTGTAAACGGAAGCCCCCAGTCGATATCGGGGAATGTCACCGGATGATCCAGTTTTCTGGTTTCCCAAAGAACGGAGTGCCCCATTACCGTATTTTCCCATTGCGGCGGAGCCAGAAATTCTCCGAATTCTTCCCGCCCCTCGCTGCCGTACATCACCTCGCATCCCGTCTGCCGGGCCAGAAATGCGTCTCCGCTGGCATCTGTGAAAAAGCGGGCGCGGCGCCTGGTTTCCCGTCCGGTGCGGACGGAACGGGTTACCACAGCGGCAATGGTACGGGGGTCTGCCGGATCGGTTTCCACTTGAATGACAGCCTCATTCAGCAGTAGATTCCCCTGTTCCCGGAACGGGATAGCTTTCCGGTCATCCTCAAACAATTCCCGGTATTTTTTCATTCTAGGCCTGCCGCAGATTGGCCCCAGTAGCCGTGCCAGTCGTCCCAGGCGAGGATAAAGTCCCAGTTCGGTATCACCGCCGGTCCAGACCCGGATTTCAGAACTCCCGCAACCTCCAGCCACCGGTCGATCCTGCAGGATCAGGGTTTTCAGCCCCTGGTTCATGGCCGACAACCCGGCGCAGAGTCCTGCCATCCCACCGCCACAGACAATCAGATCATAGAACAGCGGGTCCTCCTCTATTTGCGTATGGCAGGCGTCCCTGCGGAACTTCTGCAGCGTATCCAGATCATTTGGCGGCAGGTCATGCGGATCATCGGTCAGGAAAATCGCATCGCATCGTCCATCAAAACCAGTCAGGTCCTGCAATTCCAGTTGATGCTGACCGCCGGTCAGTTCGCGTTCTCCCGCCTTTTGCCAGTCCCACTTGGAACCATTGGTTCCCAGAGTAACGGGCAGGGGAGAGCCGTCCACCAGCAGCAGGAACTGTCCGGCAGCATGTCCTCGTTTCCAGATTGCGCTCCAGTTCCGTGTGCGGGCATAAAAATACCAGATTCCGCCATGGGGGAGTTTCACCTTGGTTGATGCATTTTTCACCGGATGCCCGATGCCGTGGGCAAAAATCCAGAAAGACCCCATGGCCTCCCGGCTCTGGGTTTCAACAACCCATCCACCCAGATCGTCAAAAGTCTCACATTCTATGAAAATATGCATCATTGCTCTCCTGGCATTACATCGGGCAGATATCCTGGATCATCGGCTGAATGGTCACGTCCGGAATGGTCAAGTGATCCGGAGTCTCGATAATTGCCAGTACCAGGTTTCCTAATTCTTCCGGACTGGTGCAGAGCGGCGCCTGTTCCGGATCGTCGGCAGCACCGGAAATTTTGGCTGCCTTAGTGAAATTGGTCTGTCCCCAGCTGGGGGTAAGGCAGGTGACACGGACGCCGTAAGGACGTACTTCCGTATACAGGCCATGACTGAATTTTGCCAGACCGGCTTTGGCAGCCGTGTAGACGCTCCAGCTGGGCCAGGCATACAGTGCACAGACACTGGAGATGTTGATGATAATGCCGGATTTTTGACGGCACATGATGCGGGCAGCCCGGGAGCATCCCATGATGGCACCGGTCAGGTTGGTGTTGATGACAGACAGAATATCCTCGTCTTTCTGCTGTTCCACCGGAACCAGATTTCCGCCACCTCCCGCATTGTTCACCAGCACATCAATTTGCTGTCCCATGGCCTGTATTACCCGATCCCAGTCTGCGCCGCTGCTTACATTGGCGCAGACGGCGTTGACCTGCAGTTCCTTTGCAGTCGCATTCAATTTTTCCTGATTACGCCCGGTAATCCAGACGTTGGCACCGGCTCTTGCCAGTACTGAGGCAATTCCCTTGCCGTAACCGGATGAACCCCCGGTCACCAGAACGTTTTTGTTTTGCAGTTTCATTGAATCAGCTCCTGGTTTCTACATTTATTCAAGGACTTCACGGTGAAAATCTGCGCCGATCTGCAAAGTCAATGAGTCATTCAGTCTGCTGTCGGCTCAATACTGGGCTTTGAACCCAGGGTACTGCAAGCAGTACATCGGTTTTCGAGACCGACCCATTCGGCCGCTCTGCATCTCTCCTAAAGCAAGCAGATGTCAAGTAATAGATATCCTGCATACTGTAATTTCCTTAGGCGAAATAACAAGACAGGAGGAGGGCATTATCCGGGAGCATAAAATATGTCTTGCCTTGCACTTTCGAGGCGTACTGCTCCAGAGGGATGCCGTTTGTAGCCTGCTGACAAGATTGCTTGCGATAATAAGAAACGGGGGGCTGGACTTTCCATGGCGCCTGCCTATGCTTTATTCAAGTGACGCAGTCTGATTTAAAAGGTCTTGCGCAGCCTGCCGTAAAATAGGTTCAGCTTCTACTGCTCCAATGCGGCAAATTGCTTCATAGCCGCCGAGGCGTATCTCCTCTGGCGGCGGAAGGTACATCGCGGTGCGCTCGTGCTCTGTGACTGTTATCAGCGAAAAGCCCTCCGGAACTGCCAGCGCAACAGCAGTTGCGGAAAAACTTTCGCCGGGTAATGCCAATAGCAGTACTTGGTTGAGCCGCAGCAGCCCCAAGCGCACGGAAATGGTTTTGCTGTCCGGCTTCAATTTGGAGCGGAGGAAAGGGTATAGCGCAGCGAATTTAGCGCTTTCCAGGGCACGCTTGCGGGTGGGTAGCGCAGATGGCAATGATGTCTCGGACGTTACCGGCGGTGGACGCAGCAGTTCGCTGCGAACCGGCAAAGAACGTTCCACCAAGCGGTCGTGGTATAAAGTCAAAACTTCCGGCGGCGGCATCTGCTGCAGTATCTGGACGGCATTTTCCGCCAGAAAAGCGGCTATTTTTTCTGCGTTATGCGGAGACTTGCTGCGGATTGCCGGAGCAATTTCGCCGCACGGACCGTTGAAAAACAACACCGGACAGTGTAGTTTTTCGGAGAGGATGCGCCGCAGAACAGCCGGATAGTCGCCAGTGTAATAATCCGGCAGATTTGCAGTGACCGCATGGGCAGCGAAACGGATCAGGATTCCAGCCAAGCGTCCAGTCACGGTATAAAAAGCAAGCACATCAAGGCGGCGATCCCCGGAAGGGAGCACCGTGGGCACGAGCGAGGTGCCTGCTTGCGGTGCAGCTGCATAATTCAAGGTTCCATTCCGCAAGGCTGCCAGTTGTCCCGCCAAAAATGGCGTGGCATCGACACCGGCACCGGAATCCTCCGGTCCGAACCAAATTGTGGTTATTCCGTCAGTTCCTGGTAGATGAATGCGTCGCAGGTAATTCAATTGCGGTTTGACGATCTCGGTATAGCCGTGCTGAAATAGGGCAGGGTGGGCATTCCGCATGGCTTCGGTGGCTGTGGCGGCGGCGATGTTACCGAGGCTTTCTGTGTCAAAAGCATCGCCTACACCATGGTTATGCGTGGAGAGGATGTGCAAGACAGCATCTGGGGTGCTCTTTTCAATTTTTTGGCGGATTGCGTGAATCGTAGCGGCATCAAGGTCCATCAAGTCAAAGACAACCCACAAAGAGAGCTGTTGAGCCTGGCGGAAACAGATGACGCCGACTTCCGGGGCGTTTGACAACGGGCGGTTTGGCGGCAATGCAGGGGCAAGCGCAGCTGTGGCAAATCCAACTTCAATGGCGGTATTCATGATTCTTAAGGGGTAAATGGAGCAAGTAGCAAAATGCAGTGTGGTGCTGCAGGTTACATCAGTGCCGTCCACGATTGTCCCGATCAACTTTCATGGCGCATGGATCAGCACGATGTTGCCGGATTCTCCAGCCTGAACGCAGGCAATGGTCGCATCAATGTGGCAACGGCATGTGGCTCATGCCAGCGTTTCCTGCAGAATTTTCAGATAGTTGGGCCACAATTCGGTTTCGCCGTTGCCGGGCCAGACGAAGTCGGTGCCGAATTCAGGAACGCGGTGCATCAACCTGTCGCATTGCCGCCGCAGTTCGGCGCATGGCGTATCGCCATTCCAGATTGCAGCGACCAGCCGGGCGAAAGGCGCAGTAAAATCAAGGATTGCTGCCTGTCGCTGCAGTTCGACCCGCAGCATCGGCTCATTGTTCGTCATCGCAGCGAGTGCGTCCTGGATCAATTTGCGTCCAGCATCGGTGACTTCGGCGCGCTGCCGCCATAGCCGCGCCTGAGTTTCCCGATCGGAGCCGGGATCGCGCAGCTGTTGCCCGAGCTTGCGGAGCGCTACCGCGAAGTAGAGGGAGCTTAGCGGGAACGCTTCCTTACCCAATTGCAACAACTGGTAGCGGAATATCGCGTCACCCGCTGCATCGCCGTACAACATGCGGCATCCGCGGGCGAGCCAGCCGTCGGACATAGTCAACACCGCCGGAATTTCCCGATGGCGAGCCATTGCGTCATATACCTGCGACCATTCTTCTCGAGTGGTAGCCGTGACAGACACAGCCGGCGAGAAAAGATTCCAGCTGTATTCGCTGTTTAACAGCTGTTGTGGCCGCTGAAATTGAATGCCGGAAAACCAGAACAGCATTCCGCACCCGGCAAAAAGGCGCGAACAAGCCGGAGTCGCTGAAAAGGGCGCATCATTGTAATACAGATCGGCACCGCCGACAGCGAAAAGAAAAATTTTCTGGCGGCATCCGGCGGCCCGGAGTTTTTCGGCCAATACGCCGATCCGGGGGCGTGGATCGGCGTACCCAGGCAGTTGCTCGCGGAACCCGAGATAAACATTGTCGGGGTGGCGCATCTGACAAGCGACGTTGACCCAAAGTTCCATTACCCGTTCCCATTCGTCGTCGTCGTCATTGATCTCGCCATAGACCGGAGAAACCGGGATTACCAGGCAGTCCCGGTTGCCGACATAACCGGAGCGGTTGCGGACTTGAGACAGCGCTTCACCGTAGACGTCGAAACTGTCTGCCAGTGCCGCTGCACCGCCGTCGTGATCCTGAATCCGCTTGCCGGGCCAGCGGCTGCGGCAGGCGGCGCAACGTTTATCCCAGAAGAATTCCTGCCCTTCGCGAGTCAAAGAACTCATATCTTCATGATGGATGTACAACGCTCCAGGTTCGATCCGGCGTACGAAACGGACCAGATCGCGAACTTTCTGTGCACGCAACGCCCGGTTCGAACGGCAGGTACCGTTGAAGCTGGTGGTCGGATTTTTCGGATTGTTCCAGGAACATGAAACCTCCTGCTGCACTGTGTGGCCGAGTCCGGGGACAAAGTTGTGAGCTTCGGAAAGCATTGCTTCGCCGCCCCAGCCGCCAGTCCCGATTCCGTATCCTGAAAAGATCAACTTGACGCCACGCGCCAACGCATAGCGGTTTAACTTTCGCATATCGCGGGAGAATTGCGGATACTTGGCGCAATTCCAATCAAAGCCGGAACAAAAAATGGCGTTGCTGCGCGAGCGTAGTGCGAAGTCGATTTCATAACGCCAGCGGCGCATAAATCCGATGCGTCCATCGCCCCAGTCGAGCGCCTGGCGGCAGGCCTCGCCGCATAACAGCGGTCGCGCCGAAACCCGGTAATCGATGTCCGGCCAATCGGTGATTGTAACACAAGCAAGTCCGTTTGCTTCATCGTACCATTGCAGGAGTGCAATGACGCCGTACAGCGCTCCCAGTGCCGAGCCGCCGGTGATAGTGATCGCGTCTTCGGAGATGGCCAAGCGGTATGCCTGCATGGGAACGATGGCTTCGGGGACGGCACCAGACCGCCAGTCAATCCGAAGCCGAATGACATCGGACGGGCGGAAGCGGCGTTTCAATTCCCGTCGGATGACATTAACGGTGGCCGCCTCTTCCGATTTCGGGACGGCGATTTCAAGTTGGAATTTCCCGTCCGGACGATGTTGACCGGGATGGCGTTCCAAGTGTTTGGGGTAAGGAATCAGCATCATTCTGCCCCATTTACGGTTTGTTCGCCCGATAGCCCCGAAGCCAGATCTTTGGCCTTGATTCGCCAAGGGAAAGGTGCCCCCTGATAAAACTTGGGAATGGCGATGTGAACTACACCGTTGGCAGCACGGTAATAGTCGCTTGCTGGAAGCCGTGCCCCGTCGGCGGCGGTTACCGTGATCTCAAGCGGGAAATCGGCAGTTATTGGTTTGCCGTCAGCATCAGTCACGGTGACGGTCACATTCACCCCTCCGGCTTCGGGGATGGCGGCGATTTTGACTGCGGTGACTGCGGCATCGGTCAACATCAGCAATCGTCCGTCCGAAGTGGTGAATTCCACCGGGATTGCGGTGACACCATCGGAGACGGTAAAAGGTACGCTCTGATGCCGGACTGGATCGTAAACCGCAGCGGCCGGCCGCCGGACCGTGACAGTGCCCCTGTTGGGCAATCCCTTTTCCATGACTAAGCCATACATGCCAACGTAATCGCCGTAGGTACGTTTGTCGTTGACGGCAAAAATGTAATCGGCATTTCCAGCGGCACGTGCATAGGTGACGATATCCGGATTGTCACTGGTGGCGTATGGCGTTAACACCGATGCGAGGTCCTGTCGGAATTGCGCCGCCATCTGCTGCAGGGCAGCTTTGTCTTTGACTGCGTCGCCGGTTCGCGTATAGGATGCGAGGCGTAAATTCGGCAACAGCGCGGGAATGGTGAATTCATCGCCAACAAGGATGCCGCCCGCCCGTTGGAAATCGCGGATCGCGTTGAAAGCAGCTTGCGGCAAGACTTCGCAATGAGGCAGGACCAGCACTTTTATCCCGACCAGACGGTCGCGCAAAATGGTTTCCTCGTAGACGATTACCGGTTGCAACCCGGCCCACTGAGTCATCAGATGCACATCAGCGATCCAGCCGCGTCCCCAACCCCAAGTTCCGCGCCCTGCGAAAATCGTCGATGCAAAGCTTTCCAGGATTGCCACTTCGGAAGTACGCGCGGGCAGATGTTTCAGGGTCGGCCCCAGCGGCTGCACCACCGTTTGCACTAGCTCTTTCAATACTTCGCGGCTCTCCGGATTGGTCATCGTGTACATGCTTTCTTTGGTGATCTTGATGTCGTTGAAAAGGGAACCGTATCCATGATACATGATCCCGGCTATCGGTCGTGACAGTTTGCTCCAGAACGCCTCTTTTAACAGATCCGGTGCAATGGTGATGAATTCAGTAGTAGGATTTTCAGTTGCCCAAGCCGGTGGCGTTGTCACCGTTTGTTTGGCCGGTGCGGTTTGTTCGCGGTACCAGATCGCTTGGGTCATTTTCATTACCCCCTGGCCGGGACGTCCCGCCGCCATCGCGAACAATTCGTCGGTCGCCTGCGCGATTTTGATCGGATCGGGGTAACAGTAAGTCCATTGACTGAGAAAATCGACCGATCCACCCGAACCCCACTTCGGCGGGCAGCGGACTGCAGGGTCGCTGAAGCTCCACAACTCTTTGTTGCCGCTTTCCCTCAGAATGTCGGCGGAAAGGGAGTTTAATGTCGGGTAGCCGTCACCTTGTTCCCAGAACCAGCGATAGTAGACCAGAAGTGGATAATCGTCGGCTACGATCCGGGTTCGCGGGAAATCCGCGATAGTCCGAAAATGTGGCGCTGTTTTGCCGATGATTGTAGCCGGGATCGGATAGCCGGCGAATTTTTTGAACGCTTTTTCTTCGAAGCCGCTCCAGGAGGGCAACGTGTGGTCGCGTCCCTCAATGCCGATTATGGCGCCGCCATACCCCGGATGGCGACCGAACATTTGAACCGACGGCGCAAAGTATCGCCGGGCCCGGCGTTGCGCTTCCGGATTGGCGGCATCGACGCTATGCGGCGCGGGGGTCTTATCCTGGCGCAGCCGTGGCAAATCATCAATAGTCATAGAGAAGTTGTCCAGCAGACGGATCCTGTGACGCAGCATGTCGTCGAGGTTGGCAATGCCACCAGCAGGAT
>JAAZIZ010000304.1 GCA_012800565.1 Lentisphaerota bacterium | reverse complement strand
GGCGGCGGTATTCCAGGGGAAACGCCAGAAAACGCCAGAAAAAAACCGGTGGGCTATTGAATTATACGTTTTTGGAGTTTATATTCTGCAAATTGAAAGTTGCAGGCCTATGATATTCAAAACTCCAGCCACAAATTCTGCCAATGCTTCCAGGAGCATTTCTGGGTTGCTGCTGATTGTTCTTTATTGCAGCAGCCTGGCGGTGCCGCTTCTGCACCATTTTGAAGTCGGCGGAACATGTCACCAGCGAACGCCGGTGGCCGGAGTAGTTTGGCAGGCCAAGACCAAGGAACTGGACTTTACTCACAACCAGGACCTGTGCCCGATTTGCCAGAACAGTTATTTCAATCAGTATTTCCAGTTCTTCCGCCCGCTGTTGCTTTCCGAGCCGGCACCGCTCTATCGCGAACCTGTTCTGAGTCCTGTAAACCGGTTGCTGGTGCGGCATGAACATAGCGGAAGGCCAAGAGCGCCTCCACAGTTATAATTATATTGTCTTGCCAGATCGTTGTATGACCGACAAAGCCCGGCAATCCCGCATTATATAGCAGGGGTTCCGTTGGCGGTTTGTCAGCCACACCTGTTTCGCCACCCTGCCCCAGGCCGGAAGACCCTCCGTATCCGCCCCGCGTTGCGGCATTTGACCTGCCGAAAAACCGTCCTGGCGTTGCCGACGGCAGGTGCCGAACCTGTGCAGAACCGGTCGGAAAATAACTTTTTCACCCTTAAAATAATTCAATAAAGGATGGATTATGCGCCAAACACATTGTCTGCGTCTTGCGCTTTGCATCAGTTTTTTCGCCTTGCTCAGCCGCTTGCCGGCACAAAATTCCTCGGAGGCGGACCTCCGCCAGCAGCTCCAATTGCTGCAGCAGCAGATTCAGGAGATGCGCAAGGAATACACTGAAAACATGAACCGCATGCAGGCTGAAATTCAGGAGCTCAAAGCCCGTTCAGCCGCTGCCCCGGCGGCACCAGTCACGGCGGTTGCTGCCGGTCAGGATGCCACCCGGCTGCTGCAGCCCGGCCCTGGCGACCAGCCGCCTGCGGAGGAGGCTCAGGCAGAAGACCTCCTGGAACGTTTTATTCAGCAGCATGCCGCGCCACTTCTGCCGGCAAAGATGGCAGAATCCCTGAGCCTGGATGCCTCGGTGGTGATTGATGCGTATTATCATCGCGATGACAGCCGGGAGGGAATTTCCCATCTGAAAGAGCATATCAGCGGTTTCGGACATCACCACCATGGACACGGGCATCAGCACGGGGTGATCGAAAATGGTTTCAACCTGCGCCATATTGAGCTGGGGCTCTCTGCCGCAGTCGATCCCTATTTCACCGCCTGGACAACTCTGGCTTTTGAACATCATGAAGGCGTCGAAGTGGAAGAGGCGGTGATTCAAACCACCAACCTGCCCTGGAACCTTACCTTGTCTGCAGGGCGTTTCATGAGCGGTATCGGGCGTCTCAACCGACAGCATTCGCATAACTGGGATTTCATTGATACTCCCCTGGTTTATGAAAAACTGTTCGGCGGCCACGGTGTGACTGAAACCGGCCTGCAGCTCACCTGGCTGGCACCAACGCCATTCTATCTGCTGTTCGGGATGGAAGCCGCAAACGGAGAAAATGAACTGATCAGCAATTCCATCGGCGGCGATGAGCTGCCGGACCATGACGGCCCCAGGCTGTGGACTGCTTTTATGAAAGTGTCTCCGAATCTGGGTCCCCGGCATGACCTCCAGCTGGGACTGTCCTGGCTGAATGCCCGGAACCAGGAACAGCATGATGAAGACCATGACGATTTGCCGGACCTCTGGCTGGACGGATACAGCCAGGTTTACGGCGTGGACTTCGTCTATAAATACAATGCCCAAAGGGCACACGGCCATGGCGATTTCACCCTGCAGGCAGAATACTTCCATCGGAAAAAATCTCTGCAGGTGGAAAATTCCCTGCTCGCAAATGATCTAATCGGGCATCACCGCCTGGACTGGCAGGATGGTTATTACCTGCAGGCCGCCTACGGCATTCTGCCCCGCTGGCGCCTGGGCCTGCGCTGGGAAGAGGTCGGCCTCCGCAATGAAAGTTCCTTCCCCGACGGACAGGATGCAGATTTTGGAACCAGCAACCGGGCAACCGCTATGCTGGACTGGAAACTTTCCGAATTTTCCTTATTGCGCCTGCAGGCCGGACGCAGTAATTACCATACTGAAGAAGGCCGTCAGAAAGCCTGGGAACTCGGGCTCCAGATTCAAGTCACTATCGGCGAACATAAAGCGCATGATTTTTAAGGAGGTCTGCTGTGGAAAAACCTTATGTAACAACTCTGCGACGGGCTTTTGGCCTGTTTTGTCTTATCTTTTCCTGCTTTCTCCAAGGAGCGGAAAGCATCACCATTCTGACTACCACGACAGACCTGGCGGATATCACCCGTCAGATCACCGGAGAGCTGGCAGAAGTCAGCAGTCTGTGTGACGGGCGGGAAGACCCCCATGCCCTGACCGTCCGGCCGAGTTACATCGTCAAGGCCAGGACGGCGCAGGTCTGGATCCGGATTGGCATGGAACTTGAACTGGGCTGGGAACCGCCGATTCTGCGGGACTGCCGGAACCGGCGGATTCAGGTCGGCATGCCCGCCCATATTGATGTCTCGGAAGCGATCCTGCCGCTGGACGTCCCCCAGGGCAAAGTCACCCGGGACCAGGGCGATATCCACGCCTTTGGCAATCCCCATTACTGGCTCGACCCCCTGAATGGCCGCCTGGCCGCCCGTTATATCGCCGCCCGCCTGGGGAAACTTTATCCCGAACACGATGCGGTCTTCAAAACCAATCTGACCAGTTTTCTGAACGCTCTGGATGTCCGCATGTTCGGAGAACCGCTGGTCAACTGCGTCGGGGGAGCCAAGCTCTGGCAATGGCAGCTCGCCGGAACTTTGGACAACGAACTGGGCAAACTGCCCGGCGAGGTCAAACTCGGCGGCTGGTATGGCACTTTGCGCCCTTATGCAGGCGTTCCGGTCGCGACCTACCACCGCAGCTGGATTTATCTGCTGCAGCGCTTCCAACTCAGCCTCGCCGGCGAACTGGAGCCCAAACCCGGCATCCCCCCCAGCCCGAAACATCTGCATCAGCTCAGCGAAAGCTTCAAGGTGAAAGGCGTCCGGGTCATTCTGCAAGAGCCTTTTTACAGCCCGAAAGCGGCCGAGTTGCTCGCCTCCCGGCTGGACAACCTGAAAGTCCTGGTCTGTGCCAACAGCACCGGCGGCGGAGCTGGGGCCGGCTCATATCTGGAAATGCTGGACCATGTGATCAGCGCATTGGCAGAGGCTCTGAAGGAATGATGCAAAACCATGGCTGAGATGCTTATTGAATGCCAAAAATTGAGCCTGGGATATGGGATGAATTGCGTGCTGACGGAGGTCGACCTGAAGATTCCCAAGGGAGTCCTGCTGCCGTTTGTCGGCCCGAATGGTGCCGGCAAAACAACTCTGTTCAACGCTTTGCTGGGATTGCATAAACCGTCCGGGGGAAGCCTGGTCCGCAATTTCGGGCAGTGGCCTCCCGGCTATGTCCCGCAGCAGAAAACCATTGATCCGCGGTATCCGGTATCGGTTCGCCAGCTGGTCGCGATGGGTTTTTATCCAGAAACCGGCCCCTTTCGCCAACTGGGGCCGGAGCTGCTTAAGCGCCTGGAGAATACCCTGCAGCACTTCGGCTTGCTGGAACACCAGCAGAAAACCTTTGCTGAGCTCTCCGGAGGCCTGAAACAAAAGACCTTGATTGCCAGAGCCTTTGTCGGCCGTTCCGAAGTTATCTTTCTGGACGAACCGACTGCCGGACTGGATGCCGCTTCAGAAGACGATCTGCTGCGGCTGATCCGGGACCTCAACCGCAACCAGCAAAAAAGCATCCTGCTGGCGCACCATCGCCTGGAAGACCTGTCAAGCCTGGCTGAACAAGTCTGCCTGATCTGGCAGCACCGGGCAAAACTCTGCCCGGCCGCAGCAGTCCGGACAGGGACTTTCTACGGCAATTGAAGACTTCGAAAGGAAGCACATGTGGAATTCCGTTACCTCCTTGTTCGCCCTCTTTCCCAATGCTTTGCTGTGTGGGATGATCATGGCGGTCACCTGCGCTGTCTTCGGGGTATTTGTGCTGCTGCACCGGGTGGTTTTCATCAGCATCGCCTTGGCGGAATGTGCGGTCTGCGGCATCGCCGCAGCCGCACTCTGCCATATTCATCCATTCGCAGGCGCGGCCTCAGCCTGCCTGCTGGCAGTCCTCTTTCTGGCCATGGATTGGGAAAACTCCGCTCTGCCCCGGGATGCCATCCTGGGCACCCTCTATGCCGGAGCCTCGGCCTTGAGCGTGCTGCTGGTCGCCCGCTCCGGCATGGGATTGCTGGAAGTTAAAGCCATGCTCTATGGTGACCTGATCCTGGCTGCCCCGGCGGACCTCCGCCTGCTGGCCCTGGTGCAACTCCCGGTCCTCGGTCTGACTATCCTGTTTTTGAAACCGCTGCTGTATACCTTTCTGGACCGCAATGCCGCCCAGTTGATGAAAATCCCGGTCAAAACCGTCGAATTCCTGTTCTTCCTGGCGCTCGGCCTGGTGGTGTCCGCCGCCAGTAAAACTGGCGGAGCCATGCTGGT
>JAAZIZ010000303.1 GCA_012800565.1 Lentisphaerota bacterium | reverse complement strand
TGTTGGTATTCTTGGCGTCTTGGCAGTTCAATGGGCTTTGAAGATGGCAACCCCGTTGGCGTTCTTGGCGGTCTTGGCGGTTCAATGGGCTTTGAAGATGGCAACCCCGTTGGCGTTCTTGGCGTCTTGGCGGTTCAATGGGCTTTGAAGATGGCAACCCCGTTGGGGTTGTTAGCCCCGCCCTGCGTTTTGCCAAATACACAGAAAAGTCTTTTTCCCAGGTTTGCCGGGTTGCAGTGGGACTTTAGCAGTTTATATTTACGGAGAAACCGCAATACAGGAGTGCTGCTGATGAAAATACGCTTGTTTATCTGTGTTCTGGCTGGGTTTGCCGCCACCTGTCTGGCACAATTACGGGACAGTCGCTGGGTGGAAACTTTCAAGTGGCAGGGCTATGGCACCATGCAGACGGAGAAATTTCCGGTCTTCGGACGGAGATGGCGGATACGTTACCGGACCTTGAATAACGGCCCGCTGCAGGTAATCCTCAATGATTTCCAGGATGGCAGCAGCAAGACGGTGGTAAAACGCGCCGGTGGACGGGTCTTCGGATATGAGGTATATTCGTATTCTGAGGGTGTGAAATATCTGGCTATTGCCGGCGGTTTGAATGGCTGGGAAGTCAAGGTGGAGCAGTATCTGGACAATATCGAAGAGTGGCAGTATGTGAAATATCAGAAGCACGGGATTATTTTAGAGAAGAAGGCCGCCTGGGCCGGCGACTCACCCCGCGAATTCTATGTGGAAATGGATTCCGAGTGGAAGCTGGAGTTCGAGCAGCTCAGTCCCGGCACTCTGAAAATTGAAGTCCTGGACGGCGATCAGTTCGTTGTTTTTTCTACACAGACCGACAAAGTCGGTGCCACCAGCTCCGGCTGGGCCTATATTCCGGGAAAATACACTTTCCGGGTCAGTGGTTCTGATGCTCTGGCCTGGACCATCTTCGCGTACCGGCAGATTGATATTCAGCCGGCGGGGAAGGTCGGTGAGGATAAATGAGCCGGCCGATTATTGCCATTACGGCATTCTGCAGTCCTGCGCCCTATAACAATCTTCTCCTGGGCAGCGGCAGTGCCTATACCGATGCTGTGCTGGGAGCTGGTGGATATCCGGTGATTCTGACCCCGGCGTATGACCTCAACCTGATCGATGATTTGCGGAATAAATTCGCCGGTATCATTCTGACGGGCGGCCCTGATGTCCCGGGGCATTACTATGGTCAGGACAACCACCCGGCCATGAACACCCTGCATGAACAGCGGGCCCGCTGGGATATAGCCTTGGCGAAAAAGCTGCTGCAATGGCCGGAAATGCCGGTTCTGGGTGTGTGTCTGGGTTGCCAGGAATTGAATGTTGCTGCCGGCGGGACGTTGCATCAGCACCTGCCCGATGCTTATCCGCAGTGTCTGAAGCACTCCTTTGCGCCCGGTGATGCAGAAAATTATCACCACGCCAAAATTGCTGAGGATTCACTTCTGGCAGACCTGTTCGCACCTGGCGAACAGCTGATTAATTCTTCCCACCACCAGGCAGTTAAGGAAATAGCTCCCGGCTTCCGGGCGGTGGCCTGGAGTGTCGATGGCGTGATTGAGGCCATTGAGCCGGTGGATTTATCCAGCCGCAAGTTTTGCCTGGGGGTGCAATGGCATCCTGAGCGTATCCAGCATCTGCCCCTGCAGAGAAAAATCCTGCAGTGTTTTGTTCAAGCCTGTCGCTGATTGGAGGGATAGTATGGCTAAATTCATCAATGTCGCGTCAATTCATGCCATGGTCAATGAGCGTCAGGATGAGCCGCCGGGCGAGGCGCTGCGGCAGTTCCGGGAGGCAACTGCGCTTCTGGACGGTACCGGCGTGGACCTGGTGGTCACCTCTGAGGTGATGATTATGCAGCAGACCCCGGAGACTGCAGAGTCCATCGCAGACCCCGGCCCGATGCTGAGTGCTTACCGCGATTTTGCCCGCCGCAATGCCTGCACCATTGCCGGAGTATCACTGACCCGCGAGGGCTCTAAAATCTACCAGTCCATTGTGTTTTATGGCCCTGAAGGACAATACCTGGGCTGTTACCACAAAATGTTCCCTACTATACAGGCTCTGAACAAAGGCATTTCCCCAGGACATTCTGCAGTGGTGGTCGATACTCCCGCCGGACGTCTGGGCGGCATCATCTGCTTCGATTTGAATTTTGATGAGCTGCGCGATGAATATACCCGCCTGGCGCCGGATATCCTCTGCTTCGCCAGTTATTACCATGGCGGGCATATACAGGCTAACTGGGCTTTCCGCACGCATGCGTTTTTTGTCGGAGCCATCAAGGATGCGACCAGCGATATCCTCGACCCGCTGGGCAGGATTATCTGCTCCACCACCTACTACCATCGTATTGCCTGGGCCAGAATCAATCTCGACCGGTTTGTTATGCACGGTGATGGCAATGCCCGGAAATATCCCGATATCCGTCGCAAGTACAAGGATAAAATCCTGCTGGACATTCAGGTTCCGACCGGGCTGGGCGTGTTATACAGCCTCAGCGATGAATTCAGCGCGGCAGATATAGCCCGGGAATTCGAACTGCGATCAGCGCAGGAGTTTTTTGCTGCCGCGCGGGCGACGCGGCAGGCGAAGCTGTAATATTCTCGGCTCACATCAGTTCTTCAAGCCGTCTCTGGCGAACTGGGCATAATGTCCCTGCATGCCGTTGGCGTACTCGTTCAGTGAGCGCATGGCCCGGATATTCCCGGGCTGGCAGGCATTCAAGGCACGAGCCAGATAAATCTCCTTGAGCTGTGCATTGCGCACGCTGTTGTCATTGATTTCCGGACGGTTTGAGGCGATGGCATCGCGATAGTTCTTCAAAGCATGATGGGCTATCCCGGGCGCGGCCAGCAGATTCTCCAGCGGTTCAATGGCTGCACGGGAGGGATATTTCATAAATATCAGAGCCATGATCCGGATATGGGAAAACTCACTGTCGGGACGCAATTCCTGCAGTTTCTCCAAGAAAATGGTCTCGGCATTGCCAAGGCTGGCCAGGGCGGTGAGCTGGCAGTCCAAGGGACTGACGGAGTAACCGAACTGCCCCATGCCGCGATAATTCCAGCCCTCGTCCCAACGGCTGTTGGCAACGCTGCGGGCCAGGACTTCCCTGCCTGTGGCATCGCCTAAGAAAGCCAGCACCTGAGCCGCCTGGAGGGATTCTGTAGTCGCAAATTCCTCCCGCAGGGCTGGTATTGCGCTGACCGGGTCCAGGAAGATATTGGCCAGGCGGGCATGTGGATCGTCCGGATCGGCACCGGGGATACTGTCTTTTTCTTGCAGAACGCTGTCTGGCAGAATACCGGCTTTAATCAGCTGCGACTGCAGTTTGCGGACTGGGATTTTCCGGACTGTGCATTTTTCCTGCACTGCCAATGCGGCGGCCAGTCCGGCAGCATATCCCTGGTTATGGACATCGGCCTGCATCCTGATCAGTGGCAGGCAGTCGCGGTGGGCGCTGACCGCCAGCCCGGTGACCAGGATATTGTCCAGTTTTTGCGGCAGCAGTGCCCGGAATGGCACATTGGCAAAATGCGGCTCTTCGTCAGTTGGTTTCAACATGAACATAGGCGAGATAATAAAGCCGTGAGTATCGAAGTTGCTTCTGGCTACCGTGATGGTGTCATCGTACTGGCGATTGGCGTAAAAATCCTGCGGCTGCAAGGTCAGATCGCCCACGATGCGCCGCCGCTCCCGGGTATCCAGGATTTGGGCGGTATCGAAGTGGGCGGAGAATTTGTGCCTGGCTTGCACGAATGCGCGAGTGGCATCCCAGGCATCCGAGTCGTCAATGAAAGTGAAGTCGGTATTACTGTAGTCGATTCCGGGGATAATTGGCGGCAGACCGGCACCTTGCACCGCTGGTTCGATGGTTTCGGCAGCCAGTTTCGCTCCCGCCGCCGCAGCCAGATCGGCATTTCCGGTGGCATCAATGATCACCTTGGCCCGGATGGCCTGCACACCCCAGGGGCTGGCCGTCAGCACGCCGCAGACTTGGTTGCCGGATTTGAGGGCAGCAATGACCAGGTGATTGAAACGCACTTCCACGCCGGCGGCAGAGCATTCCTGCAGCAGCCATTGGCGCTTCCACTCGCTGTCTTTCTTGTTATGTTCGGCAGGGTATTTGGGGTCCGGTCCCATGGCAGTCACGCCTTGGTCAAGCTCCTGACAGAACCCGACGCGATTGCCGAACCAGTACGAGCCGATGCGCCCCAAGGTGCAGAGTCCGCCCAGAGCACTGCCGTTTTCCAGGCAGAGAGTTTTGGCGCCACTGCGACCGGCAGCGATGGCGGCCGGCGCGCCACCGGTACCGCCTCCGACCACCAGCACATCGAATTTTTCCCGAACCTGAAAGTTATTCAATTCGAATACCAGCGTAGGCTTATCGGCGCGGTAACGAAACCACGGGTCCAAATGTACTATGTCTGGCGTTTCGCTGACAGTATTCTGAGCATCCACTCTGACTGCCACTGGTTTGGCGGCCGGCAGGGTTGCGAGGATATCCCTGATGTCCTCCAGGTTGTGCCGGTTGGCGAAAAAGACCGGCGTATTATGGTCTGGGGTATAGCTGATGCTGATGCCGTCCTGCAATTGATAGTTGCATTGGTCAGGAGTGTAGGCCACGCGGGGATGAAAACTCTGGTTGCGCATTTTTACTTCAATGCTGGCCAAGGCCGCGGCCGAGTTGTCAGGGAAACTGATCTCCTGGCTTAAGGAATAGAGGCGGTACATTTTGTCGCCGTACTCATAGGAACAGGGCAGGGCAGTGGTCTGCAGACCATCGCACTCCGGGACAGTATCCGCGAGCACAATCCGCTCAATTTTGCGCAGTCCGGGGCGGAAAGGCTTGCGGGGCAGCTGGGCCAAATCTGCCAGCAGGGCGCGTTCTGTACCATCAACCACACCTTTGGCGGCAATAATCTGGAAGCCGCTGCGGTTGGCGATCAGCAGTCCGGCAAAAGAAGAGTCCTGTCCCTGGGTAATTCTGATTGGGTAACTCTGGTACAGGAATTCTATATCTGCTTCCAGCAGCATTTCTTCATAATGTTTCTTGATGGCATTCGGGGTAGGGTTCTCTCCCAAATTCAGCTCAGGGGGCGTCTGCTGCAGCTGCAATCCGGCGCAGGTGTCTTCGCCGAAATACGCGTATGGAGTGATAACGAAGACGCTGCCGCAGTTTTTCTTCCACGCCACCGCGAGATTGATTGCAGCATGGCTGCCGCCTACCACGATGAGATCGACGTTCTTGATAATCGGGATGTTGATTTTCATATTCTTGGGGGGGGTATGAATGTACAAGCAAGAAGTCCGTTGCGCCCAACGACTGGCCCGTCCACGGCCAGGCCATCAGTTCCGGGGCCGCCACTGGCGGCGGTTGTTGCGTTGGGGGCGGCTGCGGCTGGGCTTGACAACCAGGCAGTCCGGGCCCAGAATCTTTTCCAGTTCCTGGCGGAATTCCGGCGAGTTGCGCACTTCCAGGGTTTCGTTGTTAGTGAAGACAAGATTGCCGTTATTGCAGAACAGGCAGAAAATGATTGGAGTTTTGCCTGGATATCTCCGGCATAGCTCACAGAGAGCAGACAATTTTTCGGCGTTGCTTGACTTCTCTTTGATTTTGATATGCAGAATTGCAGCAAAATGTTCTTCAGCCTGGCTGGCCGGACAAATCCTGCTGATGTGGATGGCTGCCGGAGAATCATTCTCACGGCGGTTGATTTCGCCTTCCACAAAAATGATTTCGCCCGGCTGAAGCGCCTGCGGGCACTGCTGCATTATCTCAGCGTAGGGGTCGCTGAACAGCAGTCCTTCCACGGTGGCCTCCCGGCTCTCCAGAGTCAGGATGGCCCAGGGGCGGCTGTCACGCTTGGAAATCTTGTTATCCACTGCTGCCAGATATGCTCCGGAGCGTACCATGGTTCCATCCGGGAATTGGGCGATGGTGCTCAGGTCATCAAGCTGAAATTTATCGATTATCTCCTGGGCCTGGGCGATGGGGTGACCGCTGAGGTAAAACCCCAGCAATTCTTTCTCATTAGCCAGCAGCTCGCCGATGTCCCATTCCGGGATATCGGGAACGGGTATTTCCAGCATCCCTTTTTCTGCCGGCATAAGCATGTCGAACAATGATCCCTGGCCAATTTTCCGGTCTCGGATGGTCTGCTGCGCTTCCACCAGGACTTCCTCATAAATTGCCAGCAGCTGGGAACGGCGCAGCCCGAAACCATCCATCGCCCCTGCCTTGATCAGATATTCCAGGTTCTTTTTGTTGTTGCCTTCGACCCGCTCGCAGAAGTCCCGCAGAGAGGTGAATTTTCCGCCTTCGGAGCGGGCTTTCACAATACATGAGACGGCTGCGGCGCCGACATTCTTCACCGCTGCCAGGCCAAAGCGGATATTTCTGCCATCGACCGAAAAACTCGCATCGCAGATATTGACATCGGGCGGCAGGATATTGATGTTCATGGCGTGGCATTCCTTGAGATAGAAAGCCAGCTTCTCGGCATTGCCCAGTTCGCTGGTCAGCACCGCAGCCATGAACTCAGTGGGATAATTAGCTTTCAACCAGGCGGTGCGGTAAGAGAGCAGACCATAGGCGGCGCTGTGCGACTTGTTGAAGCCGTATTCCGCGAATTTCAGGATTTTATCCCAGATGCTCTGGATGGTGCCGTCCGGGATGTTATTGGCCCGGCAGCCCTCCCTGAATTTCTCGAATTGCTCAAGCATCACCTCGAGTTTTTTCTTGCCCATGGCCCGGCGCAGGATGTCGGCGTTACCCAGCGAGAAGCCGGCCACTGCCTGTACGACTTGCATGACCTGTTCCTGGTAGAGCATGATGCCATAAGTCTCTTCCAGGATCGGTTTCATGCTTGGGAGTTCATAGTCGATTGGCACAGTGCCCAATTTGCGGCCGATGAATTCATCCAGGAATTTCATTGGTCCGGGGCGGTACAGAGCAATCAGCGCGATAATGTCTTCCAGGCGGTTGACGACGAACCGGCGGCAGAGATTCTGCATGCCGCTGGATTCCAGCTGGAATACGGCGATGGTGCTGCCCTGATTGAGCAGATCGTAGGTGGGCTTGTCGTCCAGTGGGATATCATTGCTGTCGATGCGCGGTCCGCCATTTTTGGCCACCAGGTCCAATGCATCCTGGATAATAGTCAGGGTCTTCAGGCCGAGAAAATCCATCTTCAGCAATCCCAGTTCTTCACAGGGGCCAGCCGGGAACTGGGTGATTGGCTCATCCCCGGCACCTTTGGCAATCGGAATGATATTGGCCAGTGCCTGGTCACCGATAATCACGCCTGCCGCATGGATGCTCATATTGCGGTTCATGCCTTCCAGAACGAGAGCGTATTTCCAGACCTCCTGGGCCCAGGCCTCATTTTCAAGCATTTCCTGCAATTCTTTGTTGGGCGGGATGTTCTTCTCCGGATCGCCATTAAGCGCTAAGTTCAGGGTAATCTTGGGATCGGTTGGAATCAGCTTGCTGATGCGGTTGCCTTCTTCGACACTGCGCCCCAGCACGCGGGCGACATCCTTAAGGACAGCTTTGGCTTTCAGAGTCCCGAAAGTACCGATCTGCACCACGTTGTCAGCACCATACTTGTCACGCACGTATTCAATTACTTCATAGCGGCGGCGTTCACACAAGTCGATATCGAAGTCAGGCGGGCTGACCCGGTCGGGGTTCAGGAAACGCTCGAAAAGCAGACCGTAGCGCAAGGGATCGATATGGGTGATGCCCAGGACATAGGCGACGATGCTGCCGGCGCCGCTGCCCCGTCCCGGCCCCAAGGGCACGCCGATCTTGGCGGCATGGTTCAGGAAGTCCCAGACGACCAGGAAATAGCTGGTAAAGCCGGTCTGATTGATAATGCTCAGTTCGTAGTCCAGGCGCTTGACTTTTTCCCGGTCGGCGGCGTTCAGATTGGGGCTGTGCACATCAATATCATAGCGCCACTTCATGCCTTCTTCACACTGCTGGCGCAGATACCCGTCCCGGGTCTGGCCTTCCGGAACAGGATACTCCGGATAGTGATTCGCATGGTCACGGCTGACGGTAGGCAGATGGACATTGCAGCGTTCTGCGATGGCGACCGTGTTGCTCAAGGCCTCCGGCTGGTCGGGAAAGAGAGTCGCCATTTCTGCGGGACTCTTGAAGTAATACTCCGGCCCGCCGGAAAATTTGTAGCGGCTCGGGTCCTGGATGGTTTTCTGGGTGCCGATGCACAGAAAGACATCGTGCGCTTCGGCATACTCACGTTTGAGATAATGCGCATCATTAGTCGCTACCAGTCCGACGTTATGGCGGCGGGCGAATTCGATAATCACCGGGTTGACGTTCGCCTGTTCCGGCAAGTAGTGATTCTGCAACTCCAAAAAGAAATTTTCCCGTCCGAAGATATCAAGATATTCCAGGAGTGCCAGTTCGGCATCGTTATGGCAGCCGGCATTGATCAGCGAGGGTATCTCTCCCCCCAGACAGGCGCTCAAGGCGATGATTCCGCGGCTGTATCGCCGCAGCAGTTCTTTGTCAACCCGGGGTTTGTAGTAGAAGCCTTTCAGCCAGGCTTCCTGGTTAAGGTGACATAGATTGACATAACCTTCATGATTTTCCGCCAGGCAGACCAGGTGATGACCTTGATAATGCGGCTTGCTGCTGTCTTTGATCAGGCAGGAGCCATTGGCCACATAAAGCTCGCAGCCTAAAATCGGCTTGATGCCGTATTCTGCAGCAGTTTTGATCAGTTCGAAGCAGCCGGACATGTTGCCATGATCGGTGATGGCCACTGCAGGCATGCCGTATTCGGCAGCGGCAGCGGCGATATCTTTGCAGCGCTGGGTGCCATCGAGGAGACTGTAATCGGTATGGACATGTAAATGAACGAATGGTATGGACATAATTATAGGCTTGGCGGCTGCAGGCCGCCGGATTGGGTTTGAACTGCCGGCACCAAGACGCTGGCAACAACATTATCAGGTATTATCTGCCTTCCGGAGAATATTTCAGTGCTTTCTGACAGGCTGTGATCTCCTGTTTCAGGCGCTGGATTTCCAGTTCCAGGTTTTCTTCGCCTTGAAGTGCGCGCAGCAGCAACTCACCCTGCTGCTGGCATAAGCGGTCGTGCCGGGGGAAAAAATACTTCAACAGGAAAATTATGTATTTCAGCAGCCGGAATGGCCCGAAAGACATGACATCGACAGTTCCGGCCACGGCGGCGCAGTACTCCTGGCGGATAGCCTGGCAGACAGCCTCCTGACTGCACTCAGGCGCCAGTACGACTGTGTACACGCTGGGCAGGAATTCATCCTCAAAATGGCCGTGATAATCACTGGCTCCGATCAATGGTTTCTGGAAACCGTCATGGCACAGCTCGCAGTAGCGGGCGTTCATCAGAGCGGTACGGTAAGTTTCGCAGTTGCCCAGTTCCAGGGCCTCAAAGCGGTTGCTTTTGAATACCAGTTCATTGAGCAAGGGGGTGGCATTGTAGTGACTGCGGCCGGCGAAGCAACGCCAATAGGGATGGCAGTATACCGAGAGACCGCCCACCTCCCGGATTTTGTCCAGCAGCACGTCACAGATTGCCGCCTGCAGGCGTTCATGATCCGGATAGCCGTGTACGACTGGCCCCTCCAGCGTCAAAGTGAGGACTGCCTGGCGCTGGATTTCTGCCCCTATTGCGAAGGCGAACATACTCTGGCCATCACCGCGAAAAAAGGCGATCAATACCTGAACGCGATGCTGAATGTCTACTCGCTGCCCGCAGACTGGTTTGCTCTGAATCCCTACAAAGGAAACCTGCATTGCCACACTACCGCTTCCGATGGTGATCTCAGTCCGGAAGTGCTGGCGGCCAAATCACGGGCAGCGGGATTTGATTTCCTGGCCATTACTGACCACCACTACTGGCAGCCCCCCTTGGCTGACCCGTTGTTTTCCGCAGCCGGGATGACTTTTATCTCCGGCGAAGAAGTCCATCCGCTGGAAGGCGGCGCAATCCATCTGCTGAGCCTGGGAGCACCAGAGAGCGTCTCTGCCTGGCAGCGCAACCACGAACAGGAGTACCGCCAGCAGGTCACAGAACGGCTGCATAATTATGATGGCTTCCGCGGTCGGTCCCTCGCCGGCAT
>JAAZIZ010000302.1 GCA_012800565.1 Lentisphaerota bacterium | reverse complement strand
AGGAAAGTTTTTAGAGGAAATCACACCTGATTTTCCTGCTGAGGCTCGGATGTGTGTCCCTGGCGCATTTGATGCGACGCCGGCATATTTGTGCAAGCGTGGCACGGCAGTCTATCGGAAAGAATTCTGCCTTGAGCAGTTTTCTCCTCGTTTACTGTTCCGAATCGGTGGCTTAGGGCTGCGGGCCCGTTTCTATCTGGACGGAACACCTGTTTTTTACACTGCTTTACCCTATTCTGCTGAATCTTTTGAACTTACGGATGTAAGCGCGGGAGTACATACTCTTACCGTTCTGGTTGATAATATGTTCAGCGAGGAGCACCAGAAGTTATTTCTGCCGGGATATGATTTCTTCGGCTTTGGCGGCTTTTATGGCAGTATGGAACTGCGCCCGCTTCCATCGCGAAATGCCTTGGACCGGGCCCAAATACGTACCCTGTGCCTGAAGACCGGGAAAATATCTGTGACCGTGATTTTCAGGGGTGAAACGGATAAGGAAATCAAATGCAATGTCAGCTTTGACAATCGCCAGGAAACTACGGAGTACCGCCTGACGCCTGTCAACGGCCGGGCGACATTTGCAACGACGGTGCCGGAGTTTAAGCTTTGGTCCCCGCAACAGCCCGCATTGCATACCCTGACCGTCCAAACGGATGAGGATTGTCTGGTCGAACGTTTCGGCATTCGCACCATCAAAGCCGAAAAGCGCAAACTGTATTTGAATGGCCAGGAACTGTATCTAAAGGGAGTCAACCGGCATGAAACGCATCCTGATACGGGGCCGGCAACAACGCTGATAACCCAAGTCAGCGACCTGCAGCTCCTGAAAAATCTGAATGTCAATTTTATCAGAGGCAGTCATTATCCCCAGGACCAACGTTTCCTGGACCTCTGTGATGAACTCGGGTTTCTGGTCTGGGAAGAAAGCCTGGGCTGGGGAAACACGAAAGAGGAATTAGCGGACCCGATTTTCATGGACCTTCAGGAACAGCAGACCAGGCTGATGGTACAAAACAGCATCAATCACCCGAGTGTCATTTTTTGGGCTTTCCTTAACGAATTTGCCAGTGATTCTCAGGAAGGTTATCAAAGCTGTGAACGCCTGGTCAAAGCCATTCGGGAAGAAGATAATACTCGACTTGTCTCGTTTGCCTGTTGCAGACCCATGACGGACATCTGCCTGGCGCTTTGTGATGTTCTTTGCTTCAATACTTATCCAGGATGGATCGGCGACAACGATGAGGACTTCCCCGAAAAAATTACCGAGGCCATTCCGAAAATACTGCAACGCTGGCTTGAATTCTACCCGGCCGGCATGCCGATTATCGTCACGGAAATGGGCTGTTGCGGGCTCTACGGGGAACGCGATCCGGCTGCCGCCCAATGGACAGAGCAGTTCCAGGCTGAATATTTCAGCAAAGTCATTGAGGTTATCTTTGCTACCGCGGAGATCAGCGGCCTGACTCTATGGCAATTCTGCGATGCAAAATCCTACTACCGCTTCGGCAAGAAGACCTGCATTCGAACCAAACCACTGGCATTCAATCTGGCTGGAATATACGACCGCTACCGGAGACCTAAACTGGTGGCACAATGCGTCGCCGAATACTTCGCAAAAAAATAACTGGTTGGACAAACTTCGCGCGAAAAAGCTTGGAAAAGGTTTTTTACAAGCAATTGATAGTCAACAATAAAGTCACTTACCAAAAATACCTTGGATCAGGACAGGCAAAGCGGGTGGGAGCCCCATAGAATCACATCACAAGTAAAGGTTCAGCATGAAAGAGTCACGTGATTTCATTGTCTCCGGCATTAAGAGTTTTCAGGCGAAGTGGCAGCTTGCCTGGCCGGATATCACGGTCGTCACTGCCGGAGATATTCTGGCCAGTTTGAGCCAGCATCAGCTGCTCTACAGCACGTTCAATTGGGACTATGTCGTCTATCGGCCCGATGATCTAACTCTGGCCAAAGCAATCGCCGCCGAATTTGCCGCGCTGGGAGCGGAGGTAATTCACGATCAGCAATTTGACGGCAGGGTCTGGATCGCCGCCTTTTCCCGCAAAACCACCGCGTCACAGGAGCCATGGCCCAATTTGCCGGAAGCGCCGGATTGGCGGTGCCCTCTTGTCAATCGCCGGATTTTGAATTCTGCCGCATTGCCCGGGGAATTCACGCCTTTCCGTTTCAAAGGGGTTGATTATCGCCTGGAAAATGTCCTCGCGCATTATGTGATTCCCTACGCTGCGGTCGGGGCCCGTTCGCACGAAAATCACTTTCGTATCCGCCGTGAATCGGATGACCGGCTGGTCTCCATTCCGTTGCTGAACCATTACTTTGCTTCCGCTTATGTCTGGCAAGACCGTTGCTACTGCTTCTCCATGAATCAAGGCGCCGGAAGAAGCCGCCTGGAGGTGATCGTTTCCGATGATCTGATCACCTGGGAAGCCCCCCGCTGCGTCTTTGACTTTACGGATATCGGGGAGCATTTCTGCAATACTTCGGTGACTTACGACGGCAAACGGTTCGTCCTGCTCTTTGAAACTGATGACCCGGCCTATCCCATCTACACGTTCAAATTTGCAGAGTCGGACGATCTGCTCCATTGGCGCCAGATTCCCGGGGCGATTTACGGCTGGGATAAATATGTCGGCGGCGGCACGCTCCATTGGATAAAGGAGGATGGCCTGTATTATCTGAGCACCCTTGATCTTTTCATCCATCCAACTGAGCGGAAAGTCAGCTACCGT
>JAAZIZ010000301.1 GCA_012800565.1 Lentisphaerota bacterium | reverse complement strand
GCCGCCAGTAGAAAAACGCCATATAGTCTAAGTTAATATGGCGACCAAGGAAGAGTGGCGCAAGCAAATCCCGATTTTTGGGTCAAACTGCTGTGATGGATGAATCATTGTCATTTTCATTACAGCCACATTGAATTAGACTTTTGGCGGTACAAATCGGCGGTCAGCGATGGAAAAGCCCCATCTGCCCATCTGCAACATCGAAATCGTTTCAAACGCCAGATTTTTGTCTAATTGGCCCCCCTTAAAAAAGGCTGCGTTGGGGTTGTTGGTGTGACAATAACAATAACGATTATTGCCTTTATTGCCTTTTGCCGGTGTAATAGCTTACGATTGCTTCAATAGACGAGTATATTATAGAAATGCACTGCGGACTTCGCGTGTGCTCTCGACTTATCAGCTGTATTTTGCCGGTTCCAGTGCTGAAATATCCCGTGTTCCTTTCACAAGGTGTTTTTTCCGAAAAAGGTGTGTGGTGTTAAATATCATAATTTACTTGTTTCCCATTTTAGTCAACTACATTTCCGGGGGGATGTTCTTCAATACCGCCTACCGCTTCTCGCAAGCCCAGGCGCCGGAGCTGGCCATTACCGGAACAATGGCCATTTGGGCAATATCATACTCGCTGGCTTCATTGCTGGTGGGGCGCATCGTGACGGAAAAGAATGCTGCCCGGCTGATTGTTTTTGCCGGCGGAATAATCTGTCTTAGCTCGCTGGGTTTCGTAATCTTCCCGCATCTGTACCTGCAATATTTCTGGGCAGGGTTGACTGGTGTGGGCATGGCCATCTACTGCACGCCGTTTCAAATCTTTATGAAAACTCTGGGGGGAAACGCCGCCAGCGGTGTGGTCTATGCTACTGCGATGTATTCTGCAGCCTGGAGCCTGGGACTGGCTTGCGGCCCTTTTGTGTTCGGCATCCTTAAGTGGCAGACCGGATTCTGCGTCAGTGCTGTGATCGCGTTCCTGATGTCGCTGGGGGTGTTCCTGGTCGAACAATGCCGGAAAAATTCTTCGGCAGTACCGGCCAGAGCCGTCGAGAACGTCCAGCGGTCGGAGGAAGTGGATTATTCCCGTTTTCGCGATTATGCCTGGCTGGGCTGGGTCGGGGCTTGCATCGGCACTATGACTATCACCGTTATCCGCACTCTGGAGCCGAAGTTGACTCTGGAGCTGGGAGTCAGCAAGTTTCATTCCGGGATGATTCTCTCTCTGGTGAGCTTAATGCAGGTCTTCTGGGCGTTTGTCTGGCTGCGGAGCAAAGTCTGGATGTATAAAGCCATCCCGGCCTTGCTGGCGGGCGCAGCGGGCGCAGCCGGGCTGCTGCTGTTTGTCAAGGGCAATACTCTGGTGGCCTTGTACAGCGCTGCCGCTCTGTATGGCAGTTTTTCAGGATACTTCTATTTTACCCTGGTGTTCTATTCCCTGGTCCACCCCAGCAAAAGCGCCAAATATCTGTCCATCAATGAAGCTGTGGTCGGCATTGCCGGCATCGTCGGGGCCATTGGCGGCGGTTTTCTGGCTCAGCAGACCAGCTTGGCAACCACCTTTATAATTTGTGCTGTCGCAGTGATAGTGATGACTATTCACCGGGTGCTGGTGCTGGCGAAAAAAGCATAAGTGCGCCCTGGCTTTGCCGGCTGCAGCCAGCAGTCCAAAGCAAAAGTTCAAGACTGTCTCCCACAGAACGCATCCCTGCAATAGTATTTATTTTCCTGCAGGGATGCATTGCTGGTCGGAAGTTTAAGGATTCGTTATCTTAACGACTCCTTAGAATTTATAATTCAGGGCCATGCTGACCAGGTGCATACCACCGGCGTAATATCCTTCCAGAGTCCCCGAGGCGCTGCTTTGCTCAATATTGCAGCGATGGAAGAACAGGTGGGTATAAGCGATATCCAGGCGCATTTTTTCTGAAACCTGATATCCTGCGCCCAAGCTGGCCCAGACACGGTTGGTGTCCGGCAGTTTTGCTACCCGTTTGTCCTTGCTGCGCACCGGCGTCTGATCAAAGGCCAGTCCGCCGCGCAGAGTCCATTTGTCATTCAATTTATATTCTGTACCCAGCGCGAAACGCCAATTGTCGCGCCACTGCATTGTTTCGGAACGCACATTGCCGTTGTCAAACTCGATTTTCAATTCTTCCATATCACTCCATTGGGTCCAGGAAACATCGAACATCAGGGCCCATTTGGCACCGAGTTCCTGCTGAAATCCAAGGTTAATGCTGGCAGGAAGGTTCAAGCTGATTGAGGCTTCGTCGTCACCTGGCACCCGCACGAATGGCGCCATCCCGGCTGGCAGGCGGTAGCGGGCTTTCATGTCTACATCGTGGGTCATCTTGGAACGGTAGCCCAGCCCGATCTTGCTGCCCGGCACAGGCTGGTACAAAACACCGAAGCTATAACCGAATGCAATGGAGTCGCCATCCAGTTTGATGCGACCGTCAGGCTGGCCGGCGGCCCGCAAATCAATGTTCTGAGTCATCAGCGCTTCAGCATACTGCATCACAAAAGCGGCGCCAACCGACCAGGAATCATTGATTTCCCAGGACAGCGAGGGGCTGATCTCAATCACTGAGACCTCGGTCTTAACCCCGAAATAACGGCCCTGCCAGTCATCCTCATAAGTCGTGGCCGTGCCCGAGGTGGCGGAAATGCCCAGGTTCAAGGTGATTCCATCGCTGAGCGGATGGACATAATAAAGATTTGGCACCATGGCCAGGCTGGTGATGTTGTCACTCTGGTCACCGTCTATGGTTGACCCCCGGTCGTGGAAACGTACATCACCAAAGATAAAGTGCATGCCCAGCATCAGCGCGGGACTCTCGTGGGCCGCACCGGTGGCCGGGTTGAAGTACAAGGAACCAGGATCATCAGTCTCTGCTGTCATGCCGGCCAGAGAACGGCCCAGGCCAACCGAGGACTGCTCAAGAATCGAAAAACCGGCCCCACGGCATACATTGTTGCATAAAACGACGGAAAACACCATTAGAACCGAAAAGATAGATTTTCTCAACATGACCTTCACTTGACCTTGGGTTTGAACTCAAAAACACAAATACGTCAATAAATTGCAGTGTGAAAAAATATAATATAACTTCTGCTGGCGGTTTTGTCGCCGGAACTGGGAAAATAAGCGCTGAATATCCTGCGCCGGGGTCAGTTTTTGCCTGCGTCCTGGAGCCGATACTTCTGGCTGTCAGCTGAATGCGGTCATATTTTGGCGGATGGCTCTCGACCGCTTCATTATCAGTCGAGGATGGTTATTTTTCCTCTTTCTGCCAGCATTTCCGGGGTGAAATTGCAGATGGCATCAATTAAATGATTGCGATAGCTGGAATTGCCGCCGCCGAGCTGCTGATTTTTGGTGAAAGCCAGTTCTCCGGCAATACCCATGGTGGCGACTGCGGTGGCGGTCGCCAGCAGCGCCTGCCCAGGGTTGCTGGCGATTAGTGCGGTAATCAGCGCGGTCAGTTGGCAGCCGCTGCCGGTGATACGGCTCATCATCGGGTGCCCATTGCGCAGGACTATGGTCTGCTGTGCATCGCTGACCAGGTCAATGGCGCCAGTGATAACGATCACTGCGTTGCATCTGCGGGCGAAAGCGCGGGCGCTGGAGCAAACCGTAGGCAAGTTATTGCTGGTCACCGCATCTTCCAGAGCAGCGTCCACGCCACGGGTGGAACTGCCACCCACAGCCAAGGCCTTGATTTCAGAGATGTTTCCCCGGATGACTGCAAAGCGCACCTGCTCCAGCAGCTCCGTGGTAGTGTCGGTCCGCAGCCTGGTGGCTCCAGCTCCTACCGGGTCCATTACCACCGGTACTCCCAAAGCATTGGCTTTTTTGCCGGCCAGGAACATCGCCGGAATGGTTTCGGTGGTGAGGATACCGACATTGATCAGCAGCCCCTGGGACAGGGCCACAATTTCCTCAACTTCCCGGGGTTCGGCGCTCATAATCGGCGAAGCATTGCAGGCCAGCAGGACATTCGCCACGTCATTTACGGTCACATAGTTGGTGATGCAGTGAATCAGGGGCTGACGGCGGTTCAGGTTTTCCCAGCACTGCTGCAGGGCGGTAAAATTCTGGAACGTTTTTTCCATCATAAGTATTTTATTCCTCGGCAAACGGTAAAATTCTGGCGGCGAGACACATAATTTAATACTGCAACGGTAATCAGCAACCTGAAGTACTGGAGGAAAAACGTAATCGGTCACTTATTGATATTCACTGCCCCGGCAAGCAGCATTTAGAGTGCCTGTCGCCTTGGCCGCAAAGCGGCAAAAGCGCTGAAGGCACGAAACATGCCTGTCGCCTTGGCCGCAAAGCGACAAAAGCGCTGAAAGCGCAAAACATACCAGCCCAGGGCAAGCGGCCTGCAAGGCCGCGCCGCCCTGGGTAAACGTCCCCCGAAATTGCCGCACGCTGTAAGCGTGCCACATAGTAAATGCAAAGGGTTGTCGTCAAGACAGACATGCAGTTAAAATCCAGGAGGTCTAGTGCTAAACTGTATGAAAGCAGGCTTGCAATGTCGCCGAGAGAAATTAGGTTAACCGACAGCCCCTTTCTTGTGTTGTTCTCCACCGTCGTCAAACTTGAAAACTAACAGGTAAAAAATGCTCAGGAAACTTTTCGATTCCCTTTCTCAGAATTATTCGGAACAGCGATTCCGCCGGGAAACAGAGGAGTTCAACCGCCTGGAAAAATCCGTCTGCCACTCTGATTTCGACCGGTCCACCGCTTGGCTCGTGGAGCAGCTCCGTGAGGCAGGCTTCAGTTCCGTCGAACGCATTGAGCTGGCTGCCGATGGCGTGACTTCAGCTTGCGACGCTATCATGCCCGAAGCCTGGGACCTGACTGCACGCTCATACCTTGATGTCGTTTCCGAATGGCCGGAAAACGAACGGCGCATTGCCGACACTGCGGAGACCATGCTGGCTGCTGCCACCTGGTGCGGCGCGACGCCACCCGCCGGAAGTACAGGCGAGCTGGTTGCCTATGATCCGGAACATCCGGAAAATGCCTGCGGTAAATGGGTGCTCTGCGATGAATTACCTGTTAGCAACATCAATCAGCCGCTCGCCAGAGCCGGAGCACTCGGCATTGTGGCCACTGATTTGCGGCAGGGCAACCGCAACCCAGATGCAACGCGCTGGATGAACGGCCCAGGCACCTGGGGCTGGTATTATTTGAAAGGAGAGCCGCGTCTGCCGATTTTTATGGTCAGCTCACGCCGGGCACTGGCTTTGAAAGCCTGCCTCGACCGCAGCGAAAAGGTCATTCTGCACGGTGTAATGAACACCCGCCACTATGATGGAAAGATATACACCGTCACTGCCCTGCTTCCAGGTGAAAGCAAAGAGGAATTCGGCCTTTTCGCTCATATGTACGAACCGTTCCTCTCCGACGATGCGTCCGGTGTCGCTGCCTGCATTGAAATCGGACGCATGGTGAAAGCATCCGGCATCCGGCTGCGCAAGAGCCTGCGCGTGCTGTTTTCCATGGAGCATTATGGCTTTGCCGAATACCTGGTGCAACGCCCCCGCCGGCTGAAGGCTGCCATCAACCTGGACACGCTGGCTACACCCATGTACCGGGAATTGGGATATCCGATGCACTGGCGGCTAAGCCCCCTGTGCCTGCCGTTTTTCGGCGATCTTCTGCTTGAGGAACTCCTGCGTGAAGTGATGCCGGACCTGCGCTGGAGTCCGGGACCAGGCACACTTTCCGATGATACTTTTGGAGGCGACCCGATGCTTGGCGTGCCGACCAACTGGATGTATACCGAAGTGGGTGAGCACCATCACACAAGTGACCCGATATTCAGCAACGTCGATTGGGAGATGGCCGGAACGGTCATCAGGCTGGTTGCGGCATATACGGCGTTTTTGCTGACTGCGGAAGCCGGAGATTTCAAGTCCCTGTTGCCGAACCTGGCCGCACTGGCCGTCAAACCACTGGGGAACAGCAGCGACACACCGTTTGTCCGTAAAGTCAAATGCGATTTTGCTGCAGCGGAACTGGCATCGCTGCAGCGCTGGGAGCCCGGCATCATTGACGCCCAGGCCCCGGAAGATGCTGTCGCACCATTTCGCCTGCCGGGTGCTGAAATCATTCCGGGAACTGACTTGGAGCGCGAGGCGGCAGAACTCATTGTCATCCGCCTGGAACCTGGGACGCCGTGGTCGCTGGCACGGATCCCCTATCCGGAAAAGCGCTACTTTGACGACTTCCGCATCGTCCCGCTTCAATACGCACTCTGCGATGGGCGGAGGACGCTGCTTGAGACCGTCAGGATGTGCGAAGCGGTTATCCCCAAACGTTGGGGGGATCGGAAGCTTGCCGCCTTGCTTGATACGTTGCGCTACCTGGAAAGTTACGGATATTTACGCCTGGTAAAAGTGGAAAACTAAATTCCGCGAAAAACCAGCCAAAAGAAACCGGAAATGTAAATTTAATTTTTGAACGATTCCTAATGAGTCATTCAAAGCGAAATGTTTTTGGGAACTCAATTGGGCGTGATATTCTGGCCCATCCGGTATTCTCAATGCTAAGGCGGCAGGCTTCCATTGCAGCAAAACATTCACGGAGTTTATTTAGCGCGGCTTCTTGCGAGTCGGCCGCATATTCTCCGCTTCGCAGCCTGTCATAGAGGCGGAAATAGACGGCGGCAAGTTTCCAGTATTGGACTACTGCCGCAAACTCCTTTACCTGTTTGCGCTCTCGTTCATTGAGGCAGGCTTTTTCAGCCCGGGCGATACAGGACTCAATAAAAACATCAGTTAACTCATCCATGAAGTAGACAATGTTGCGTGCATCGGGCAATAAATGTGCCTGTGCCGTTTTGGGATACTTTAAGCTGATATGCTCAGTGCCGCCTGCTATTTTTTCTGCTGCCTGATCCAAAGCAGTAAAAATTGGTCGCAGGCAGTCTGCCGCGTTACCAAACATTCCTTTTAGCCAATATGTGCGCACGGCCTCATAGTCAGTTTCAGAATTCCAGGCTGCTGCGGCAAATGCCAGATAGTTAAGACCATATACTCTATAGTTGAGAGGGTTGCTCTGGATTGTGGCGCCCTGTACGCCCCAGGCGGAAAGCGTTTTCCATTCTTCCATAATCAGCTTTCCCATGGGATAGGGAAGGGAATTCTGGGCGTTCATCCCCATGTAATATTCATATAAAATCAGGGATTGAGAGTCTGTTTTTTTCCATTGTTTTATCAGATCGAAAAAAAAGTTATTACGTTCACAAGGGCCAAGTTCGGTGATTTTGTGCACCCCGCAGCGCCAGTAGATTGCCAGCGCGGGGAGAATGTTCTGGTGCAATTTCAAGTGCCGCGGAGGCCATTGCATGTCAACATAACTAAGCGCCCCGATGCGCAGGTCGGGATATTCCATTTGGAGGGCTTCGGCGACTTGATTCAAAAGCAGAAAATAGCGGTTGATAAGCACCTGGTTTTCGCCTTCGGCACTGCGGTGATCGAACTTTTCCGGCACCTTGTCCCCCGGATAGTCCAGTTTTCGGCATTCGTCGCATTCGCAGGTGCCACCAAAGCCATCCTCGGGGACGAGGCCGATTATCTTAACCTCCGGATTGTTACTTAAAAATTCCTTGATGTTTTTTATTATTTCAGCAACGGCTTCTGGATTGCTTGTGCAGATGCCCAATTGCGGCGCATCGCTTCTGCGAACGCCATTGAGCAATGAATACCATTGTGGGTGCGCCTTAAAATATTTGGCCGGCGGCAGCCAAACCGAGCGTATGTTATGGTGGTTGAAATCCAGCTTCAGACCGCGTTTGCTTATCTCCGGAAGCAAGATACGGCGAAACTGATCGTCATCGTAACGGTTTCTCGAAATATCCCTGACTGCGCCAGTTGCCGGATCAACCGTTCTCAAGTCGGCAGCCGAACTCTTTGCCAGCGTGCTGTACATGATGTAGTTAAAGCCATTCTTGGCCATCCAGTCAATTGCAGCAATCATCTTTTCCCAGTCGTAGCGGTGCAAAAATTGCATTCCGCGGTATTCCAGCAAAGGCTTTTGAATTATTTTCCCAACAGACAAATCAAGCTGTTCCAAGTGTGGCACGTATTCGCCGCTGGCCCCCGGAGCCGCAAAACACACTCCGCAGAATCTTCTTAAAAAACCGTATATCCCATACAACACTGCGGCGGCGCTGCCTCCGGTTATGCATATCGCGTATTTATCTATGTCAATCGAGTAAGTCTCGGTTCCTGGCTCAGCAAAGCAGGTTGAATCCACGGCTAACGAAAAAAAGCATTTGTCACTGAAATCCAAGGGGTGCCCGAACATTAGCCGCCCATATTTGATTATTTCAGCGCAGGCGAATTCCATGACTTCGAGGTTTTCATTATCCCCGTTTTTGATGATTACACGCGGAAAATTGCGAGCGGTAATTTTCATGCTGCCACCTTGATGGTGTTACTACCAAATCATTAATCAACTATCGCAAACAATTGTCCATCATTAATGAACGACCGTTCTGATTTTATGCCATAACTATACGTTCCAAGAATTCTTTTGTCAAATTGAAATTTACCCTCAACATACTTCCAAAAGTCGTTTATTGCCAGACTCGTGATACTGGCTGATCTTCTCACCCTCTCCTGTTGGCTCAGACGCAGTGCAGCTGTCGTCACAAGACGAAAGCAGAAAGGCTGCCAGCCGCGTAAAATTTGGAACCAAGCCCGCAGCTTTTGGTCTTAAAACTATTACCTGACGAGCCCGAACTGGGCAGTATTTCAAAGCAAACAAATACAGGAGAAGATAATGACTACCGGACACAGAATTATGGTATTGTATTTTGCCGTTTTAGCATTTTTCTACTTTCCCTTGCAGGTGTCGGCTCAGCCCCCCATCAATGCCGCATCTTTGCAAGTAGCTCAGCAGGTGGAGAACGCCTTTTCCGAGGTTGTCAATCATGCCAAGCCGGCAGTGGTGGTGATTACCAACAAACAGACTGCTCCCGAAGCTCCAGCCATGCAGGATATGCCCGAAGAATTCTATCGGTTCTTCGGTATCCCCCGCTTTCGGGACCAGTGGGGGAAACAAGATGGTCCCCGCGGTGGGCGTCGCAAGCCGGTTCCAGCCGGCAAAGGCAGCGGCGTGCTCTTTTCAGCCGAGGGCTATCTGGTGACCAATTACCACGTGATCGACAACCATGCCTTCCTGGAAGTGAAGACTTCTGACGGAACAGTCTATGACAACGAGAAAGACCAGGATGCAGTCAAGGTGGTCGGTATCGACAAGGAGACCGACCTGGCAGTATTGCAACTCGGCGGCGGCAAGAAAAAAGATTTCCCATTCCTGGAATTTGCCGATTCGGATCAGCTTCGGGTCGGGCAATGGACCATTGCCATCGGCGCTCCCTTTAATTTCGACTATTCCGTCACTATCGGCTGCGTAAGCCAGAAAGGCCGCTATGATACTGGCATGAGCACCTACGAGAATTACATCCAGACCGATGCCTCGATCAATCCCGGCAACAGCGGCGGTCCGTTGTTGAATATCAGCGGGCAGATTATCGGCATCAATCAATTCATTTATACCGGTGGAATGTCCCGCGGCAGCATCGGTCTGGGCTTTGCCATTGCCAGCAATCTGGTCCGGCAGGTCACCGACAGCCTGGTCAAGAATGGCGAAGTGGTCAGGCCTTTCATAGGCATTGCCATGCAGGAGCTTACTCCTGAAATAGGCAAGCAGTTCGAAGCCGATTCCGGCGTATTGGTCAGCGAGGTCATTGCCGGCGAAGCAGCTGAGAAAGCCGGTCTTAAAAACGGCGATGTGATTCAGAAAGTCGGCGGGCAACCGGTTTTTTCTCCGCATGATTTGCTGCTGGCGGTCACCAAGTACCAGCCTGGCGACAAAATCGATCTGGTGGTCAAGCGGGATGGAAAAGACTTGACCTTTACCGTGATTGCCGGGCAGCGGGGCAATGATTTGGCCGCGAGCGGCAACCGGAACTTCGATCGTCCAGGTGGAATTCTCAACCAGCTCGGGATGCGCCTGCGGGCCGTGGAAGGCCGCGTGGTGGTGCAGGAGGTGCTGCCGAATGGCGCTGTGGCCGAAGCAACTGAAGGCGAAAGCGGCGGCATCCGGGCTGGTGATGTGATTCTGGAAGTGAACCGCATACCGGTGAAGTCAGTCACCGAGTTCGCTGAGGCCTTGGAACATACCAGGAACAATACGGTGATGCTGTATGTTGAGCGCAGCAGCAGGAATCAAAGCAGCAGCTACCGCTTTTTCATGCCGGTACCAGTCAACGAGAGCAAATAGGTACTGCCAGCGGGCAGACGCCCGGAAAGATAATTGCTTGTCCGATGGCCATGTGCTTCAATATCGTGCTGGTCGCACCGGAAATCCCCCAGAATACCGGAACTATCGGGCGCCTTTGCGTCTGTACCGATGCCAGGCTGCATCTGATTCGACCGCTGGGATTCCAGCTGGATGAGGCGCACCTCCGCCGGGCTGGACTGGATTACTGGCCGTATCTGAACTGGATGGTGTATGACAGCTGGGCAGACTTCCTGCAACAAGCACAGCCGGGACGTATGCTTTTCTGCAGCACCAAGACCAGCCGCAGCATCTATCAGCTGCAGTTCCAGCCCGGGGACTGGATGGTGTTCGGAAATGAAGGGCATGGCCTGCCCGCAGATTTCTATCAGCGTTACGAAAACCAGCTCTTTACCATACCCATGCCTGGCCAGCACGCCCGCAGCCATAACCTGGCCAACGCAGTGGCGATTGTGCTCTACGAAGGACTCAGGCAATGCCAATTTAATAAATGATTTTTTATGCTTCAAAACGGCCGTTTTGGCGACGGAAAAAAGATTGTTTTTTTTGATTTTGATTTGCATTCCGGATAAATTGATTTATATTTCTAATGAATCAATGTTGATTATGTGTCTCTATTTTGGTTTTTTACCACATTAAAAGGGGACTCTTGTGAAAAACAAATTATTGTTCTTGGCCTCTTTTTTCTGTCTGTCTGTATTTGCCGCTTTTCAGTATGAGATTGTGACCGAACCTTATACCAACGCTCACGGTGAGGGTACCCAAGGCAACTATTTTCATATCCACGTCACCAGCGGCAGCGGCACGTTCTATATTGTTGACAAGATTAACAATCTAATGAGCATGCCTGGCAACAACGAGGTGCTGGCCAAGGTGGCCAAGGAGTCGACCGTGACGACCTTGGAGTATGGCTATGTTGACCTGGCCACTGATACCTTGTTTCCCGGTACCGGCAACACCATAATCACCAATCATTATAAGCACGGTAAATGGCAAGATTTAGTTTATCAGACTGGTTATGAGGTCGGGACTTTCTCGGCCGGCGAAACATTCGGGTTGTGGGTTGCTAATCTCAGCGGTACCATCAATACCTCGACTTACGGCCCGTACTCCTATCGCGGCAGCTACAACGAGGATTCAACCGATGCATTTGGTACGATACTGGCTCAGTTGGAATACACGACCTCACCGACCGCCATTTTTTTCGGCATCGCTGCTTATGAAGCCGAAGCACCGGCAGTCAGTGGGCAGCCCCTGCCCGGAACCTTGGCTTCGCTGGCTCTGGCGGCTGGTGCCATGGGCCTCTGCCGCCGGAAACGGAAGAAAAACTGAGACTCTCTGCGTCCCATAATTTTATCTGAATGCCCTCCTGTTGTATTGCTGCAGCCGGAGGGGTTTCTTGTTTTTTGATTTGCATTCAGGATAAATTGATTTAGTTCTAAATGGATCAATGTTAACCTGTACCTCTAGCTTGGTTCTGCCATCGTAAAAGGGGATTGTTGTGAAAAATAAATTGTTGCTTTTAGCCTCTTTTTTCTGTTTGTCTGCATTTGCCGCTTTTCAGTATGAAATTGTGATCGAACCTTATACCAACGCCCACAATGAGGGTACCGGCGGCAACTATTTTCATATCCACGTCACCAGCGGCAGTGGCACGTTCTATATTGTTGACAAGATTAACAATCTAATGAGCATGTCTGGCAACAATGAGGTGCTGGCCAGGGTGGCCAAGATGTCGACCTTGGAGTATGGCTATATTGACATGGCCACTGGTGACCTGGTTCCCGGTACCGGCAACACCATAATCACCAACGAGTATCAGCATAGCCAATATCATGAAAGGGTATATCAGACTGGTTATGAGGTAGGGACTTTCTCGGCCGGCGAATCATTCGGGTTGTGGATTACCAATCTCAAAGGCAGCATCAATACCTCGATCTATACCCAGTACTCGTATTACGGCAGCTATGGCCTGGAGAAGAAAAAAGGTGAATTCGATACAGTACTGGCTGAGTTCGACTACCGTACCAAAAAACCGAACGTCATTTTTTTCGGTATCACTGGTTATGAAGCTGAGGCGCCGGCAGTCAGCGGCCAGCCTCTGCCCGGAACCTTGGCTTCGCTGGCTCTGGCAGCTGGTGCCATGGGCCTCTGCCGCCGGAAACGGAAGAAAAGCTGACTCTCCGCATCCATAATTTAGTTTATCCGAAACCCCTCCTGTTGTATTGCTGCAGCCGGAGGGGTTTCTTTTTTCGCTCTCTCCGCCGGCCGGCAGGGAGACCTGCCGGAACAGCCTCAGTAAGAGCAAGCCGCCCGGCCTGCTACTGCAGATCGGCTGGGGATATATTTCTGGTTTAGCGGCGAGGTTATAGCCCGCCGGATATTTCCAGGACGCTGCCGCTGATGTACTCGGCTTCCTGAGTAGCCAGGAAGAGAACCGCATTGGCGACTTCCGCGGGGGTGCCGAAGCGCCGCAGCGGCACCATCTGCTGATATTCCTTGCTTTGTTCCGGCGGCAGATTGCTGATGAAGTCAGTGTCGATAAAGCCTGGAGAGACGCAATTGACAGTGATCTTGCGTTTGGCGACTTCTTTGCACAGAGATTTGCACAATGCTTCCAGGCCGGCTTTGGAAGCGGCGTAGTTGGCCTGACCGGCAAATCCCAGCCGGCCGATTGGCGAGCTCAGCAGGATAATCCGGCCATAGCGGTTGCGCATCATCCGCAGGACACTCATTTTGGCCATATTGAACGCACCATTGAGATTCACTGCCAGGACACGCTGCCACTGTTCTTCGGGCAGCATGGCCACCACGGCATCCTGGCGAATGCCGGCGCTGTTGACCAGAATATCCAGCCGGTCATGCTTGAGGTCAAACTGGCGGAAGAATGTCTCGACCGCAGCGTAGTCGCTGACATCAAAACAGTGCAGTTCCAGGCGGTTGCGCAAATCACCTTGGGCGGCCGCGAATTCTTCTGCTGCCGCTCTGTTGCCGGCATAGGTTGCAATGACGTTGGCCCCGGCTTGGAGCAGAGCCGAGGAGACGGCCGCGCCAATGCCGCGGGTGCCACCGGTTACCAGGGCTACCTGCCCGCTGAAATCATACTTGATCATTCTTCCTGCCTCTTTGCCACTGAGCTGCGTGGGACGGGCTCAGGCGTGTTTCTTTTCAATTTTAGCCCAGGTGTCTTTCAGGCTGACGGTGCGGTTGAAGACCGGCTGGCCGGGCTGATGTTCATAGCGGTCACTGCAGAAATATCCTACCCGTTCGAACTGCACCCGGGTCTCCGGCGGCAATTCAGCCAGCGAGGACTCAAGTTTGCAGTCGGTCAGGACGGTCAGGGAATCAGGATTCAAGTTGTCACAGAAATCCTGCCCTTCCTCGCAGTCATCCGGGTTCTCCTTGCTGAACAGCCGGTCATAGAGACGCACGCTGGCAGTCACCGCGTGGCTGGCCTCAACCCAGTGGATGGTTCCTCTCACTTTGCGGCCGTCGGGTGCCGTGCCGCCGCGGGTCTCGGGATCGTAAGTGCAGCGCAGTTCACAGACCTGCCCGTCCGCATCCTTGATGACTTCCTGACAGGTGATGAAGTAGCCCCAACGCAGACGCACTTCCGCGCCGGGAGCCAGACGGAAATACTTCGGTGGAGGTACTTCCCGGAAATCATCCTGGTCGATGTAAATATTTCGTCCGAAAGGTATTTTCCGGGTGCCATCCTCAGGGCGTTCTGGGTTGTTGACTGCGTCAAGCCAGTCAATCTGTCCTTCCGGGTAGTTGGTTATGCAGACTTTCAAGGGGCGCAGGACGGCCATATATCTGGCGGCCCGCTGGTTGAGGTCTTCGCGCAGGCAGTTCTCCAGCACCGAGGCATCGGTGATGCCGGTGAACTTGGTGATGCCGACCTGTTTGACAAAAGTCCGCAACGACTCCGGAGTGTAACCGCGCCGGCGCATGCCGCAGATGGTGGGCATACGCGGATCATCCCAGCCGGAGACGTGGCGTTCCTGCACCAGTCGCAGCAGTTTGCGCTTGCTGGTGATGGTGTAGTTCAGCGACAGACGAGAGAATTCAATCTGCTGCGGGCGATGTACCGGCAGGGGCTCCAGGAACCAATCGTAGAGCGGACGGTGGTTTTCGAATTCCAGGGTGCAGAGGGAATGGGTGATGCCTTCGATGGCGTCTTCCAGGCCGTGGGCCCAATCATACATCGGGTAGATGCACCACTCTGAGCCGGTACGGTGGTGAGGCTGATGCAAAATCCGGTACATCACCGGGTCGCGCATATTGATGTTGGGAGAAGACATGTCGATCTTGGCCCGCAGGACCTTGCTGCCGTCAGGGAACTCGCCGTCTTTCATCCGCGTGAACAAATCAAGGTTCTCAGCCACACTGCGCTGCCGGTAGGGGCTTTCCTGGCCGGGTACAGTCAGAGTGCCGCGGTTCTGGCGAATTTCCTCTGCGCTCTGGTCATCGACATAGGCAAGGCCGAGCTTGATCATGGTGAGCGCATATTCATACATTTGCGGGAAATAATCAGAGGCGAACTTGGTTGGCCCATCCCATTGGTACCCCAGCCACTTGATATCTTCCTCAATAGCATTTACGTATTCAATATCCTCTTTGCCGGGGTTGGTATCGTCCATGCGCAGATTGCAGCGCCCACCATATTCCGCCGCGATATCGAAGTCGATGCAGATAGCCTTGACATGGCCGATATGCAGGTAGCCGTTAGGCTCGGGCGGGAAACGGGTGCGGATTTGATGCGGGAGGTACTTGCCCTGGCGGATGTCCTCATTGATTATCTCGCGAATGAAATCACTGGCTCCGGATTCATTTCCGGTGCTGACTGCTTGCTGCTCTGACATTTCTGGCTGACCTTGGAAAATGATTGGCTCTACATGCTGGGATAATTAACGCAATAGACCCCATCCGGCTGAAATCGGATGGGGTCTGCCTGAGAATCCACCAACTGACAGGAATCCCATCCCCGTCAGTAATTTTGGGCCCGGAGTTCAAAATATGCTTTGGGGTGCTGACAGGCGGGGCAGAGGTCCGGCACAGTCTGGCCGAGATGCAGATGCCCGCAGTTACGGCAAATCCAAGCCTTGCTCTCGCTTTTGGCAAACACGGTCTTGTTCTGGACGTTGGCCAGAAGGGTGCGGTAGCGTTCTTCGTGCAATTTCTCAATTGCGGCTACCCGCCGGAAGTTGCGAGCCAGTTCAGTAAAGCCCTCGGCATCGGCTTCATCGGCAAAGTTCTTGTACATCTGAGTCCATTCTTCGTGCTCGCCTTCTGCAGCGGATAGCAAATTGGCGGCAGTGTCGCCGATGCCATTCAGAGCCTTGAACCACAGCTTGGCGTGCTCTTTCTCGTTGTTTGCAGTTTCCTCAAATATGGCGGCAATCTGCTCGTACCCTTCCTTGCGGGCTACGCTGGCAAAGTAATTGTACTTATTGCGGGCCTGAGATTCGCCTGCAAATGCATATCGCAAATTGGCTTCAGTCTTGCTGTTCTTCAAATCCGGCATTCAGTCCTCCTAAGATTGATTGATTGGTGCTGATTGTCAACAGTCGGTTTGGCAACCTCATAATTAATGTGTACATTATTAGCAATTTTTCAAGTCCAGTTTTCTAAAAACCGTCTAATTTAGAGAAAAATGCGCGAGATAATTATTGCCACCGGCAATGTCCACAAAGTACAGGAAATCCAATCCATCCTGGCACCGTATCAAATCCGGGTATTGCCTGCAGGGGCTGTCGGCAGGATGCCGACGGTCCTTGAGGACGGCCAGACTTTTGCCGAGAATGCCGCTTTGAAAGCTCTGGCCGGGGCCCGTGCCTGGGGGCGAATCGTGCTTGCAGACGACTCCGGCCTGGAGGTACAGGCTTTGGACGGTGCGCCGGGAGTGCATTCTGCGCGTTATGCCGGGGAGGACGGCAATGACGCGCAGAACTTGGCCAAACTATTACAGAACATGGCTGGCAGAACGGACCGCCGGGCGCGTTTCGTCTGTGTGATTGCCTTGGCCGGCCCGCAGGGAATTCTGGGGCGGGCCGAGGGTGAGGTGCAGGGGCATATTGCCGAGGAACCATCCGGCTGCGGTGGTTTCGGCTATGACCCGGTTTTCATTCCGGAAGGGTACCAGCAGAGCTTCGCGGCCTTGCCCGAAGCAGTCAAGAATACTCTGAGCCATCGGGCCCGGGCCCTGCAGGCGGCTCTGGCTCAAGGGTTGTTTTCAGCTCTGCCGGATTGATGTTTACTGTTGGTATTTGCCCCATTGGGATGGTATAGTATCATTTTGTCGGGTGGGCAGGGTGGATTATATTATGACAGTGAAAGGAATTAGTCATGAGCGATAAAATCAGCAGGGTTGCCATAGACAATGATAACGGTTTTTACGCCGAGACGCTGGTACTGACGGCAGAAAATCAGAATCTGCCTGGTAACTGGTCCATAGTCAAACGACGCCTGCAGGGCGGTCTTTCCGATGGTATTGATCAGGTCGAAATCAACAACGGCCACCTGTCATTTACCATCCTTACTTCCCGGGGGATGGGTATATTCCGCGGTTCTTGCGGCGGGAATACCCTGGGCTGGGACTCGCCGGCCAAAAATCCGGTGCATCCATCTCAGATCAACTTGCTGGAACAAAATGGGCTGGGCTGGCTGAAAGGTTTTAATGAGTGCATTGTGCGCTGCGGTCTGCATTCAAATGGCGCAGCCGGCCTGGACCGGGTCAAGGATAACAGCGGCTCGTATTCTGAGACTTTGCTGACTCTGCACGGCCATATTGCCAATCTGCCGGCCAAATATGTTGAGTTGCAGGTTATTCCCGGTGATCCGATCGAGCTGGTGGTGATCGGTGTAGTTGAAGAAGCGGCTTGTTTCTGCCCTCAGTATCGCCTGACTACCAGAATGTCGACCCTGGTCGGCTCAAATGTGATCCGCATCCGGGACGAAGTGCTTAATTTCGGTGCCCTGCCTGCGGAATTCGAGATGCTCTACCATTGCAATTTCGGGCCTCCTTTCCTGGATGCCGGCGCCCGTTTGGTCTCGCCTACCTTGGAAGTCGCGCCCCGCGATCCTCGCGCTGCCGAGGATATCAATACCTGGGATATCTATCAGGCCCCCGAGGCCGGCTATGCCGAGCAGGGCAATTACCATGATTTTGCCGCCGCTCCCGATGGTTCGACCCTTTCGATGCTTTGCAACCAGGCCGAGGACAAGGGCGTGACTCTGCGCTGGAATAAAAATCAGCTGCCCTGTTTTTGCCAGTGGAAGCATACTGCCGCGCTATGCGAGGGGTATGTAACCGGGATGGAACCGGCCACTAATTATCCGAACCTGAAGACTTTTGAACGCGAGCAGGGCAGGGTGATCAATCTGCTGCCGCAGCAACCGTATGTTATTGACCTGGCCCTTGAGGTACAGGAAAATGCCGCCCAGGTGGCCGCCGTGAAGGCAGAGGTGGCGGCACTGTTGGGCCAGCGGAAAACCATTGTTCATCCCCGTCCCATTGCCAAATGGAGCCCGGGGGCATAAGCGCAGGACTGCCTGTGCCGCAACGCAGTTGCCGCTGGCGGCCAGCCGCGCCACACTATCCGTGGGCACTGACAAACCGGCTCCAAGGTGCTGTCCTGCTTCAGGGCAGGGCAGCACCGCGTCTTCTCCAGTCTTAATCCTGACAATATGCGTCATTCGCCTGAAATATCCTGGTCACTGCAAAGCAAATATCTGATCATTTTTATTGCGGCAGTGGTCTGCGCATTCTGGATGCGCTTTGAACCCAATTTCACTTTTGCCTGCATGGGCGCAGGAGTGTTTTTCTTTTTGCTCTCCCGGTTGCCCTTGAACTGGTTCCCATCCTGGTTCAGGCAGATTCTGCAAATCGGTCTGGCCGCCCTGGGGGTGTACTGGGTGCAAGGACGCCTGGGAGAAATCCCGATGGACACCTGCTTCATCGAGCTGACCGCCATCCTGCTGCCGGGGTTGTTCCTGGGCGGTACCATGCGCGAACACAACCTGTTGTGGCTGGGATGCCTGGGATTGACGGGTTATGGCGGGATGTTCCCCGCCCGCAGCGCTTTCCTGTCCTCATTTCTGGTGGTTGTGGCTGGCAGCATACTGG
>JAAZIZ010000018.1 GCA_012800565.1 Lentisphaerota bacterium | reverse complement strand
GACCCGTCCGACCCGTCTGACCCGTCTGACCCGTCTGACCCGTCTGACCCGTCTGACCCGTCTGACCCGTCTGACCCGTCTGACCCGTCCGATTTCCTATCCAGCAAAAGGGGTAGCCATGAATCCATCTGACGGTGCTTTGTTGCCGCATGGCGGCTATGAAAAGTTACGCAGCTACAAGGTAGCTGAGGCAGTATATAACGCAACAGTTGTCTTCTGCGACCGCTTCATTGATAAACGCTCGCGGACTCACGACCAGATGGTGCAGGCGGCACGCAGCGGCGTGCGCAACATCAGTGAAGGCAGCGGCGCGGCAGCCACTTCCCGCAAAAGTGAGATCAGATTGACCAATGTCGCCCGCGCCAGCCTCAACGACGAATTGCTTAGTGACTATCGAAGTTTCCTGGTTCAGCATGGGTTGCCCGTCTGGCACAAGGATTCACCACAGGCGCTAGCCATGCGCGAACGCCTCAAGCATGATATCTCGCCTTGTCTGCCGCCCGCCAGACAGGGTGCAGTGCGCCTGACAGGGTTGGCCGGCCTCGCCGAATTCGTGGCGCAAGCCACCCCTGAACTTGCAGGGAACGCCATGTTATGCGCCGTAAATCAGGCTGCTTATCTGCTCAAACGTCAGATTCAGAGCCAGGAACGCATGTTTCTCAAGAGCGGAGGCTTCAGCGAAAACCTCTATCGTCAGCGAATAAAGGGACGTAACGACCTATCCGAAGAAAGAAATTGAAATTGGGCTAATTTATCACCGTCCGACCCGTCCGACCCGTCCGACTCGTCCGACCACATCAGTGCAAGCAGTGGCGCGGCAGAGAGTAGGTTATTCGCAATACAGCATCCCGCTGCAGCTAGGGCATAAAACTATTTTTCCTTTCAGGACATCCTGGCAGGTCTGCGGGGTCATGCGTATGCGGCAGCGACTGCAGACGCCGTCCAGAATAGGTATCACGCAGGGCTGGGACGGGTTATTGTTGCGGCTGTTGCGCAAATGCTCATATTTTTTCAACAGCTCAGGGTCCGTGTCCGGAGCTGCCGCTTCGCGTTTCCGTTTGATCAGTGCAATCTGTTCCTCGCAGGTTTTTCTGAGCACCTCGAGGTCTTCCTTGACACTGGCTGTCCGTTTCTGGGCTTGTTCGAGCGCCTGCCGTTGGCTGGCCACGCTTGCCTGGGCCTCTTCGATCTTGAACATCAGTTCGAGCTGCTGATCCTCGAGGTTGTGCACCACCTGATCACACATCTCAATCTGCAGCAGAGCAGCCTTGTACTCGTCATTGTTCTTGATCAAAATTGTCTTGGACTGAAAGGTACGTTTCTTTTCTTTCTGACTGACAATCTCGTTTTCAAGATTCTTGTAGCCGACTTCAAGCTCTCTCAACTGCAGTTTCGACTGCTCATAATCCCGGTTCTGCTGGGCATAAAGAGACTCGGCTTCCTGCTGCTTTACCGGTATCTGGCTGAGTTGTTCGGATATCTTGGCGATGCGGATATCCAGCTCCTGAATGGCAATGAGTTTCTCGGCCCAGTCATGCATCTGCAAAGGCTCCTGAAAAGTCTGAAGTGGTGGGTAAAAATATAACTGTATTGTACAAAAAGAATTTAGCAACCCCGGGCAGCAAAAAAAGACCGCATCCTGCGGGAAAAACCTTGTCTGGAAAACAGAGGCGGCAGAGCAGAGCATCACTGCTTGGTGAAGCCTGGGGAATTTTTCTCCAGCTGCGAGTAATACTCTGCCTCCAGGATATCTGCCATCTGGTGCCAGTCAAACAGCTCACTGACCAATGCCCGCCCGGCGGCACCATAGCGCTGGCGCAGAGGCTGATCCTGCAGCAGGGCAATCAGCTTTTCCGCTACCTGGGCAATGTTCCCAGGCTCGCAGAGGCAGCCAGTCTGCCCATCATGTACGACTTCCGGCGTGCCATCCAGCGGGTAGGCCACCACCGGAATGCCACTGGCCAAGGCCTGCACCGCAGTGCGGGGCAGACCTTCGCGCAACGACAGATGGGCAAGGACATCCATCAGAGCGGTATAACGGCAGATATCCTGCGGAGGCACCAGGCCGGCAAAAACAAAATGCTTCTGCAATCCCAGCGCAGCGATGCGCTGCTCAATGGCAGGACGAAGAATGCCGTCTCCTACCAGCAGAAAACGCACCTCGGGGACGGCGGCTACAATCTGCGGCGCGGCGTCGACCAGGTGCTCATAACCTTTCAACTCGAAAATCCGGGCGATCTTGCCGATGACTGGCGTGCCGGCCGGGAGGGATAATTTTTCCCGCAGGGATTCTTCCGGGCGGGCATTCAGGAATGCCTGCAGGTCCATGCCGCTGTAAACCACTTGGTATTTTTCCCGGGGAGCCACCCCGGCCTGGACGCATTGCTCTATCATCGCCTGAGCTACCGCATAAATCTTATGACAGTGCCGGGCAGCTATTTTTTCCGCCAGGATGTACAGTTTATTCTTCCAGGCGGACTGATAGGCGTGGAAAGCCTGCCCGTGCACAGTGTGCACAACCAGCGGCACACCGCACTTTGATGCCGCCAGGCGCCCCAGGATTCCTGCTTTCGAAGCGTGAGTATGCACTACGTCAAAATGCCTGCTCCGGAAAATATCTTTCAGCTTGCAATAGGCCCGCCAATCTTTCCAGGGATTGAGCTCACGTACCATTTCCAGGAGCTCCAGCAATTCCATCCCGGGCGGGCAGGAGTTCTGGAGCAGATTTCCTTCCGGGCCGGTACTGCCGCCGGTAATCAGGGTGACGCGGTGCCCTTTTTCCAAGTGCCCTTGGATGGTATAGAGAGTGTTTTCCTGGGCGCCGCCAATAATCATCCGAGTGATGACGTGGCAAATGGATAGTTTCCGGTTGCTCATGGTGGTTGTTTCCGGTCTGCTGCAATAATCAGAGCATAGGCTGGCTGTCACCTATAAGATAAGGCCGGAAAAGTGATAATCAACTCCTTGCCGCATTGAAAATTCCACAATTGATTATATGTTAAATGTTTTAAGATCGGCCTGTCGAGGCGTTGCAAAAACGCAGCGGCGACAACCGTAAAATGCAAGAGTTTAATTCCGGGAATTTTACAGGGAGTATTTCGCATGAGTAAATTGAAAATCGCGGTGATGGTCCATTCCTTGCGTATGGGCTTGGAAAAAGGTCTGGAATGGACTGCAGCCATGGGGGTGCCGGGGGTGCATATCGCAATCCAACCGGGATTTTCACCGCAAGATATGGATTTGGCTGCCAGGAAGCAGTTCAAACGACACTTGGATGACATGGGGCTGGAGCTCTCGGCGATCTGCGCCTGGGGCGGTGGCGTGGACCTGGGAGAACCGGAGGGGCTGGAGAAAAATATCGAGGCCGGAAAACAGCTGCTGACTTTTGCGGCGGACCTGGAATGCGGCATCTGGCAGGGACATTGCGGCATTATGCCAAGTGACAAAAGTGACCCCAAGTGGGGCCGCTTCGTCGCTTCTTTTCAAGAATTGTGCAGCCATGGCGAAAAGGTCGGTGCCAGACTGGCCATTGAGACTGGCCCGGAATCTCCGGAAGTGCTTCTGGAGATGATTGAAGAGGTCGGCAGTTCGTCCTTGAAAGTCAATTACGACCCCGCCAATTTGATTCTCTGGAAAGCCAAGTATATGCAGCAGGCCGGTGAACCTTACGATCGCGAGAAAGCTTTTGCCGATTTCAAGCCGGTAGAGGGAGTGAAAATCCTGGGGAAGCACATTATCCATACTCATGCCAAGGATGCGAAAGTCTTCCCGGACATCGGGCGCAAGGAAGTCCCCTTGGGCGAAGGCTGGATAGACTGGCCGAAATATGTCGAGAACCTGCGTTCTGTCGGCTATAAAGGCTATTTCGCCATTGAGCGGGAAGTCGGTGAGAATCCTGCGGCCGATATCAAAAAAGCCATCGACTATCTCCGGACACTATAAATACAGCATACACCGTTTGCTTTCTATATCAACATCAAGGAGAAAAAATGTTTAATAAATTACATCTGTTGGGCATCTTCGCGCTGTCCTTGGCAGCCTTTGCCCAAACCGAACTGATCCGGGACTTCAAAAATGATTTGTCCAAACTGCCGCAGGAAAAGCTCAGTACCGAAGTTTTCGACCAGACGAGCCCGTCCATGAAGCTTGACAGCACTGGCATAAAGAGCGGCCAATTCGTAGGGCATGCGTTTTATGTTTTCAAAGAGGCTGCCCAGGCCCTGCGGGGAAAAACCATCGAATTCCGGGTCAAAACCAAACACGTGGCCGGCAACGCTGCCTTGGGCGGCACGTTCAGGGTTTCCACCAGCCCGGGAAATGAACTGCGGGTGACCAGAAGCTTCAGCTTGAATATTCCTGTGGGCGACCAATTCCAGGAACAGAGCGCGACTTTCACTGTTCCGAATCTCGACAATATCGCGCATGTCAATGTCCAGCTCGGTTTCCGCCAGCAAGGCGAGGAACATAACCTCTGGTTCATCGATGAACCGCAATTCCGCTATGCGGAAAACAGCGACAGCGTGCAGTTGCCTACAGATATCCTGGGCTTGTCGGCCCTGATTGACAAAGAACCCCTGGTCCTGGTCGAGGACGGGAAAGCGAAATTCAGCATTGTGATTGCTGCTGCTGCGGACCCCATTGCCAAACTGGCGGCGGAGGAATTGCAGCTCCACTGCCAGCTGGCACTCGGCGCGGATATTCCGATGCGGCAGGAAAGTGAAAACCAGGCAATCGGCGGTCCGGCGATCCATGTCGGCGGCACTACGCTGGTGCAGAAATTCGCTCTGCAGCCTGCCAATCTGCCGCCCGAAAGCTGGATCATCGCCCGCACTGGCGAGAATATCATCCTGACCGGCGGCGACACCCCCGGAGCGAACCGTAATCAGGCATTATCCACCCGCGGAGTCGCTACCGGTACCCTGTATGCCGCATACGAATTCCTGGAGCGTATTTTCGGGGTCCGCTGGTACTGGCCGGGAAACTATGGCACTGTGGTTCCCCCAGCCACCGATATCAAAATCACCCGTTTGCTGCAGACCGGCACACCCTCGTATTCCACCCGGGGATTCCTCTACTCTATCCCCCGGGATAAGGAGATCAGCACCGAAGATTTCATACGCTGGTACCGACGTAACCGCATCGGCAGCGCCAACGGCAGCTCAATGGCAAATCATTCTTTCAACGCCTGGCCGAAAAAATTCGGTGCTACTCATCCTGAATATTTTGCTTTGCAGGTGGACGGTCGGCGCAAGACCGACGAGGTCGCCGGCGGACATGTCTGCCTGAGCAATCCCGAGGTGCTGAAAGAGACCATCCGGGAAAAACTCGAATACTTTGAGAAAAATCCCGATGCTGGCTTCTCCTCAGTTATGCCTGGCGATAGCTTCGGCTTGTATAAATGCATCTGTGAGGATTGTCAGAAGCCGTTGCAGCCGGAGCGCGGCCCCGGAGGGATAGCCTCCAACCTGGTTTGGGATTTTGTCAACAAAGTGGCTCTGGGAGTAGCCGAAAAGATGCCGGACCGCTACATCACCTGCTGTGCCTACGGTGAATATCGCCAACGTCCCGATTTCCCCCTTGCCCCCAACGTCGCAGTCACTCTTTGCTATAGCGCACAACCGCGCAGTGATCAGATCAGCAAGAACAAATGGCGGGCAATGCTGGATGAATGGCGTCAGACCGGTGCTGCGCTCTACATCTGGGAGTACTGGAACAACTCGCGCTACAGCCGGGGAGTGTACGGCGCACCGGCGGTGTTCCCGCGCCATCTCCAGGAGTTCATGCGCCTCGACCAGGGGCAGGTCCGCGGACGGGCCCTGGAATTGAGCAATATCGACGGCGATGGCGTGAGCTTCCCTTATTGGACTGACTGGATTTACGATGTCCTCAATATCTACGTGGTCAGCCACTTGATGAATAACATCAATTGCGATGTGGAAAAATTGCTGGATGAATACTACCCGAACTTCTACGGCCCGGCTGCTGAGCCGATGCGTCAGTTCCACGATGAACTCGAACTGGCCTGGACCAAGGGCAATTACAGCGATGGCTGGAACTGGGAGACTTGCTGGGTCAAGACCTACCCGCCGGAATTTGTGGACCGGATGATGGGGCTGCTGCGTCAGTCGGTGCAGCTCTGCGCCGGACAGGAACCGTATCTTAAACGGGCTCAAAAGACCCTCGAGGGTTATCTGCCTTTTGAACGCAACAGCTTCCTGTTCCGGGAAAAGAAAAGCCAGACCAATGTGCCGGAAATCACTGTGCCGCAGGGAACTGTAAAGCCGCAGCTGGATGGCCGGCCCGACGAGGAAGCCTGGCAGAAAGCAGCAGTGATCAGCAATTTCTGCGATTCATACAATATCTACGAACAGAAAGCGATCACCGAAATGCGCTTCCTGGTGGCAGAGGAGACTTTGTTCGTTGCCATCAGCGCCAAAATTCCCCCCGAACGCACCGAAATCAACTGGGCCGATGACCTCGGTGAACGCGATTCGCTGCTCTGGAACAGAGAGAGCGCGGAGCTGTTCTTTGTCGGGCAGGATAAAGAATGCTATCAGTTCATTGTTGCCCCGAACGGCAAAATCGCAGACTTTAAGTGGCCAGCGGAAAATATGGCTGCGGCGCTGAAATGGGATGCCCAGGGTTTGCAGTTCGCAGTCCTCCGTGAGAACAACACTACCTGGACTGCGGAAATCGCCATTCCGCTCTCTAATCTGACTTTCGCCAAACCGCCTCAGGATTGCGATTTCATCGTCAATTTCGCCCGCAATCATCGCTTCCAGGATGCGCAGGACAAGGCCTGGAAGTGGGAGCAGTCCTGCTGGCTGCCGACCTACGGGCCGTTCCATTCTTATGACAAGTTCGGCAAAATGCGCCTGAGCAAATAGCTGCAGGAACCGTCCTCCGGCAATTTCGCGTTGCCGGAGGCAAAGCAGCATCAGGCCAGTATGAATTATGAATATGGCTATGGCTTGGGAAGCTGAAGCGACATGCCCGACAAACAGGAATTCCAGTATCCGGAACTCCCGGACGCAGTTCCGGAACCCCAGGAAATAGCCCTGCCGGTCAGCCAGGAACAGCTGTTCCTGCCTTGGCTGGCTGCTTTGGCCTCCCAGCGTATCCCCTATCGGGTGGACTATTCAGGGGACCGGAAAGTGCTGCTGATCCCAATTGCATCTGCCGAACGGGCCCGCTATGAACTGGAGCTGTATGAGAAAAATACCGCAGCCTGGCGGCGTGCCCCAGCCTTGTCCACCTCGGCGGCGCGGCCTTTGTTGAGCGATGCCGGATTCTTCACAGCCTTGTTTTTCAGCTTCAGCCTGCTGCGTTTCCATCTCTGGGTGGAAAATGCCCCGGCAGACTGGCGCAGCGGCGGTGTCTGGGATGGAGCCCTGATTCGCAGCGGCCAATGCTGGCGCTGCCTGACTGCCCTGACACTGCATGCCGATTACGCCCACCTGCTGAATAATATGTTCTGGGGCGGGGCATTGCTGGCGCTGGTCGCCAGCGAATTCGGTGCCGGCTGGGGAGTGCTGCTGATGCTAGCCGCCGGAATGCTTGGCAATGCCATCAATGCTTGCCTGCTTCCCCAGGCGCAATATCAGGCCCTGGGGGCTTCGACCATGGTCTTTGCCTTGTTGGGAATGCTCAGCAGCACCGCCACTTTGGCCTTATGGCAGCAGCGCCGCCAGGGCCGCGGAGTTTTTCGCATCGTGCATCTCTGGCTGCCCGTCCTGG